>CAMKSB010000198.1 GCA_946415335.1 uncultured Clostridia bacterium | reverse complement strand
GTGGTCGCCGTCAGTCCGCAGGAAAACTGCACCTACGCGTTTTATCGCTCTGCTTCCGAAAGCGGCGATTATGCGCTTGTCTCAACGCGCGACGAGCCGTTCTTATACGACGAGCACAGGGATGAAAAGCTCAACTGGTTCTACCGCGTCCGCGCCCTTCGCGCCGACAAGGAAAGCGAAATGAGCCAACCGCAGAAAACCGGCTACAACGCCAAGACCGCTTTCAGCGTGCCGGCGCTGATGTATCATGAATTCGTCACCGAGGAAGACCTGAAAAGCGGTATCGCCTTTGACGAATACGCCGTTTACGCGGACGAATTTGAAAGCGATCTGCAGTGGCTTCAAAAGAACGGCTACACGACGATCACGACCGCCCAGCTGGTCGACTACCTCAGCGGCAAGGGCAAACTGCCCGAAAAGCCGATCATCCTCACCATTGACGACGGCAAATACGGCGTGTACAAGCGCGCGTGGCCGCTGCTGAAAAAATATAAAATGAAGGCGACGCTCTCGCTGATCGGTCACGAGATCGACGTTGCCACGAACTCTCCGAGCGCGCGTGACAAAAGCGACGCGCCCTTCTGCAACTGGACAGAGGTTGCAGAAATGCAGGATTCGGGCGCGGTCGAATTGATCAGTCACACCGACAAGCTGCACTATTATACCCACAACGGCAGAAGCGGCGCAAACACCAAGGAAGGCGACACCCTTGATTCCTTTCTTCCGATCGCGCAGAAGGACTATTCCGACATCACGCGCAGCTTCCGCACCCACTTGCACTCAACGCCCATCGCGATGGCGTACCCCTATTCCGAGCGCACGGAGCTCTCCGACGAGGCATGGCTGAAAAGCGGCTTCAAGCTGCTGTACGGCGGCAATATCGAGGATATACGTTACAGCCGCAGCAACTACTTCATCCGTGAAGCGGGCTTGAACAAAAAGTCCGCGGTGCTGCGCAGGGTCGCGCGCATGACGGGACGCGAGATCACGAGCATTATAGATTATTGACCGCATGGCAGAGACTAACAGAAAGGCGGTGTATAGATGAAAAACAGAATTATCGGCTTGATCCTCTGTGTGGCGCTGCTCGCTTCCGGTTTTGCCGCGCACTTGTTTGTCCGCCCGGAGAAGCTGCGCGTCCATCAGCATCTGGAAGCGGCGGATAAAGCGGCTTGCACCGACCACGGCAGCGACGTGTTTTGCACCCATCTTCCGCTCATTCAGATCGAGACAGACGAGGACATCCCCGGCGCGCCGGTTTTGACCGAAACCGGACACCGCACCGGCTATTCCACCGCCAAGGACGGCAGCGACCGCATTATTTCCACCGTGAAGATCACCGACCACCAAGATACAAACAACCACCTCACCGACGCGCCGACGATGGAGAGTCTGGCGACCATCCACCGTCACGGTCATTCCTCGCGCTACTTTGACAAGCCCAACTACAAGATCAAGCTGGTCGACAGCGAGGGCAACAACAACGACCAAAGCGTGATGGGTATGGCGGCGCACAGCGAATGGATCCTGCACGGACCGTTCCTCGATAAATCCCTGATCCGCAACTATATGTGGTACAATATCGGCGGCGAGATCATGTCGTACGCCCCCAACGTCCGTTTTTGCGAGCTGTTTCTCAACGGCAAATACGAGGGCGTTTACGTGATGACCGAAACCATCACCGCCGGCAAGAACGGCGCGAGGCTGCAGCTGTCCGTCGACAAGAAGGACAACACCTTCTCGGGCTACCTCCTTCGCATGGACAGAAAATCGGAGGACGAGATCAAAAACTTCACCAAGTATGTTCGCCGCATGGCCTCCGAGCGCGGTATCAACATCGAATATCCGGGCACCAAGAATATCACGCCGGAGCTGACGGCACAGATCACCAAGGACTTTTCGGCGTTTGAAAAGTCCCTGTACTCCTACGACTTTGACAGCGACGAGTTCGGCTTCAAAAAGACGATCGACATCGACTCCTTTGTCGATTACTTCATCATCAACGAATTCACCTGCAACAACGACGCCGGCGGCTTTTCCACCTATATCTACAAGGATAAGGACGGAAAATACCGCATGTGCATCTGGGACTTCAACAATGCCTGCGACAACTATCAGGAAACCGCGATGAAGCTCGACGACTTTCACCTGATCGGCTGTCTGTGGTTCTGGATGCTGGTAAAAAACGATGATTTTACCCACCGCATCATCGACCGCTACAAAACCCTGAGACAGGGCGTTTTGTCGGACGAATACCTCAACCGCTATATCGACGATACCCTCGCCTATCTGGGCGACGCGGTCGACCGCAACTTTGAGCGCTGGGGAGATTCCTTCCATAACGACGAACTGCTGACGCCGAAGGAAAGAAACCTTCACAGCCACGAGGAGGCTGTCGCGCAGCTCAAGAGCTTTATCAGCACGCGTGCTGCCTTTTTGGATGAAAACATCGACGTGCTCGCGCAGTACAGCGCGGAATCGCGTATCAAGAAGTTCGTCGAAAACGCAAACTGATTACGCTATCTTAACGGAGACGCAATGAAGAAATTTA
>CAMKSB010000197.1 GCA_946415335.1 uncultured Clostridia bacterium | reverse complement strand
ACTACGCCTCGGTGGACTTTCACCACAGAGCATTGATATGCCCGTCATACTAAAAGGCAGAACGGAATGAACCGCTCTGCCTTTAATCATATAAGTATTTATTTATTTGGTATAAAGATTGTTGACATATTCAGCCAGATAGCGCTGAATGAGCGTCGCGTCCGCAATCGTGACCTTGCCGTCTTTGTCCGCATCGGCTGCCGTCAGCCTGTCTCCCGTCAGCTCTTGGGCATGCGCAAGATATCGCTGCACGGTGGTGACGTCGCGAATGTCGATCACATCGTCGCCGTTTGCGTCGGTATCGCGCACCTGCAAAATAGCGGGTGTGTCATAACTGCTGTCGTTGTTCACCGCAACGCTCGCCGAATTTTGGTAGAAAACCGAATACATTTGCAAATTCGTATAGCCAAAGGTAAATTCCTTTTTGTTGTCGGTCATATCCGCGTCATTCGCGCCGACAGGCGTGACCGTGACCGAATAGGCGACGGCAGCGGCAACGGAGGAGGGAACGGTGAAGTCAACGCTTATCGTTTTTTCCTCTCCGCTTTTGATGGGCTCGTCAACGGTGACAACGGAGTATGTGTTGCCCTTCTCATTCTTGATCTGCACCTTTACGCCGGATTCATCCAGCGATCCGTTATTTTTCACCTGCAAACGGAGCGTGGTTTTTTCGTTTGGCGCCGCCTCGTCGTTGCTCAAACCGACAGCCTCAAGTGTGAGGTTGTGTTTTTCTTCCAAAACAGAGACGCAAAGGCTGCTGCTTTCCTGCAAGCTGTCCTTGCCAATCGCGGCGTCGGTGGAAAGATACGCCACCTGAAGCTTGCCGTCGGCGAGCGTGCCGCTGATGCCTCTGAAATATCTGTCGCTCGCAGCCAGCTCGACCGGTCTTTCCCAACCGCCGTTCTCATAGGAATAGCTGAAAATGCGGCTTTTGCCGTCCTTATACTGCACGCTGATCAGCTT
Source organism: uncultured Clostridia bacterium (assembly GCA_946415335.1). GTDB lineage: Bacteria > Bacillota > Clostridia > Oscillospirales > Acutalibacteraceae > Ruminococcoides. The sequence goes on along the minus strand of CAMKSB010000197.1, from coordinate 1,609 downwards.
GGTGCTGTCACCGTTGGAAACAAAGCGGTAATCGTCCGTGCTGCCGGTACCCGTATGCAAAAGCGCGCTTGCGTTCTTTAAATCTTCGGAACCGTAAATCACGCCGCCGCGCACAAAGGTAAGGAGGCTCTTGCCGTTGATCGTGTTGAACTGAACGGCGGACTCCATGACGTTGTTATGCGTGAGCTGCTTGGGAGAGCCGGACGCGGTTCCCGCAAACACCTCAATATCCCCGACGGTATCGAGGTTTTTATCCAAATCGGCGGTAAAGGCGACCTGATTGCCGTTCGTCTTTACATCATAGATCGGATAATCCGTGGAATAATAGGTTTTTTTGCTGACCGAGCCTGCCGCGCTGACGGTCGCGGTATACACCGTGTTTTTGCCCGAGACGGCAAAGATGCTGTTGGCGGAATTGCCCAGCCACGCGACCACCGCTTTTCCGTCCTTCACCGCGACAGAGGGCTTGTAGTCGAGGGTGCTGTTGTTGGTCACGCTGACGCTGTTGCCAAACGCGCCTGTCTGCGGATCAAATTTGGCGATATTGATCTCGGTGTTCGCGGCATACTCCGAAAGCGACGGCTGAGCGGCAAAGGTTTTTTTGGCGTTCACCCATGTCACATAAATATCGGTTCCGTCCGTCGCGACGTCGGGATCGGAGTCGGCGGTGCCGTCGTCGTCGATCATGACCGGCTCCGACCAGCGTCCTGTCGATTTGTTCAGAAGCGAATACACAACAGCGGTGTGGTTGCCGGTGGTTCTGGAGGCAATGTCGCCTGTCCACACCAGCATGGTGACGTCTCCGGCGGTCACCAGCTTCGGAAGAGCGCCGTTGTACACATTTTCCGACAGGACTTCGCCGCTGCCGTTCCACTGAGAGGGCTTGCCGAGATAGCTTCGGTCGATGGAGAACGCATCCTCCGACGCGGCCGCGTTAAGCAATTTGTTTGCCGATACGCCGGAACCGGCTTTCTGTTTTGCCGAATCGTAGTAGACCCAGCCGTCCTCCTCATCGTCGTCGCCTTCAATGGCAATAATCGGTATTTTGTCATCGAAGAAAAAGAGCTTATAGCTGATTCCCAATTCACCCGACAGGATGCCCTTGAGTCTGCACTCGTTCAAATTGCTGATGAGCTTAAAGGTGTTTTCCACTTCACCGTAAACAGACAAATCGGTGATTTTCGCCACACCAATGCCGGCGGAAGCGCCGATTTTGGGAAGCGTCAGTGCAACCTCGCCGCCGAAAACCAGCTCATTTTTATCCCAGTCAATACCCAGCTGCCCCTCTGCTTCCGCTTTGACCTCGCCCCGGAGCTTGATCACAACGGGCACCTGCAGGACAAACATCTGCCAGTCCTTTTCCGCCTCAACGCCGATGCTCAATTTGATTACGCCGGAGCAGCTCACCGGCTTTCCTTCTGCCAAGCCGATTTCCACATAGCCGTATGCGTCAAAGTTGGCGTCAATATCCAAGGGAGCGGTAACTGCTCCGCCGCCTCTTATTATCTTCTTATCAATAGCGGTGTCATATAAATCGGTGCCTTCTTCCAGATCCTCTGTTATGAAGTGACCTTTGTCAATACATCAAAGTCACTAAAAGTGTAATGAT
>CAMKSB010000196.1 GCA_946415335.1 uncultured Clostridia bacterium | reverse complement strand
AATATGCTATAATAGGAATACATTCCAACAGACAAAGAGAGGTGAAGCAGGTGAGCAGCGACAGTTATGGGTCAAACGGGAGTGCCGGGCGACGAAGCGGTATAGCAGACGACAAGAGCGCCGTCCTGCTTTGCCGTGACATTTTTCCGACGCCTCTGTCTGACCGCTGACAGAGGTTTTTTCCGCTTGTCCGTTTCTTGAAATGAACTAACAGAACGGAGGGCAAACCAATGGAAAATACAAAAGTAACCGAAGTCGAGACCATGGAGCGTCCCGACTACGAAAGCGAAATCATCAAAATCATCCGGGGCAAGCATACCCCGAAATCCGCGCAGAAGCTGCTGGAGGATTACCACGCCAACGACATCGCGCAGGCGATGAGCAGCCTGAGTCTGGTAGAGCGCAAGAAGCTCTACCGTCTTTGCACAGCGGAAATGCTCGCCGAGGCGTTCGAACACCTCGACGAAAAGGAAGCGGTCGGCTACCTCAACGAGATGGACTTACAGAAGGAAGCCGAGGTCATCTCCGAGCTGGAGCCGGACACCGCCGCCGATATCCTGCGCGAGATCGAAAAGGAAAAACGCGCGCTGATCATCGAGGCGCTCAAGCCCGAGATCCGCGACGATATCCGTCTGATCGCGTCCTTTGACGAGGACGAGATCGGCAGCCGCATGACGACCAACTGCATCGTCGTGCGCGAAAACCTGACTGTCAAAGAGGCGACCAAGGCGCTGATGCGACAGGCAAAGGACAACGACAACATCAGTACGATCTTCGCCGTGGACGAGACCGGCGAGTTTTACGGCGCGGTTGACTTGCGCGATCTGCTGACCGCTCCTGCCGCCGAGCCGCTGGACAACTGGATCGTCACCTCCTTCCCGTATGTGTACGGTCACGAGAGCATTCAGGACTGTATCGAACAGCTGAAGGACTACTCCGAGGCTTCCGTGCCGGTGCTCGACAACAAAAACCGTCTGCTCGGCGTGATCACCTCGCAGAGCATCATTGAGGTCGTCGACGACGAGATGGGCGAGGACTACGCCATGTTCGCCGGTCTGACCGCCGAGGAGGACTTGAAGGAACCGCTGTTCCAGAGTGTGAAAAAGCGTCTGCCGTGGCTGTTGGCGTTGTTGGGACTCGGCATCGTGGTTTCATCCGTCGTCGGTGTTTTTGAACAGGTCGTCGCGCAGCTGACGCTCATCATGGCGTTCCAGTCGCTGATCCTCGACATGGCAGGTAACGTCGGCACCCAGTCGCTCGCGGTCACGATCCGCGTGTTGATGGACGAAAATCTCACCGCCGGACAGAAATTCCGCCTTGTTATCAAGGAAAGCCGCGTTGGTTTTACCAACGGCATGATACTCGGCGTGATCTCGATCGTCTTTGTCGGTCTGTATATCATGATTTTCCGTCAGCAGAGCTTTGGCTTTTCCTTCGCCGTCTCGGCGTGTATCGGCTTGGCGCTGCTGTTGGCAATGGTGGTTTCCAGTGCCGTCGGCACCTTGATTCCGCTGTTCTTCAAGAAAATCAAAATCGACCCCGCTGTTGCGAGCGGTCCCCTGATCACCACCATCAACGACCTTGTCGCCGTGGTGACTTACTACGGACTGAGTTGGGTATTCCTGATCAATATACTGCATTTGGCATGAGAAAAGACGGGCGAGCGCCCGTCTTTTTCAGTGGAAAGTGGTAACCTGTCCTCTTATACCGGCTTTCCTATACGAACGCCCAACGTATGCCGGGAGCACACATGGGTGCTCCCCTACAAATTAACTTACCACTTCCCCTGCATATTCCTCCATCTCCCGGGCATACTATCCCTGAGGTGATTTTTATGAACGACGTTGAAATGCTCAACAGTATTATGCAGAACGCCGAAATGGGCTGTCAGGGTGTGACGGCAGTGCGTAAGCGCGTGGATAACCAGGCAGTCGACAAAATGCTTTGCGACCATCTGACGCGCTACGGCAAGATCTATCACACCGCCGGACACATGCTCCGTGCCAGAGGTAAAGCGCCTAAACATATCCATCCGGTCGCCAAGACCATGACGCGTTTTTCGGCACAGCGCGATTTGCGCCGCGACAGCACGCCGTCCCATGTTGCCGAAATGATGATCAAGGGCAGCACCATGGGCGTGAATAAGCTGGTGCGCTGTATGCGTGAGTATGACTACAGCAATCCGGACGTCACCCTGCTCGCCAAAAAACTCCTGGATGCCGAGGAAGCGCATATCCATGAGTTGAGAGGGTTGTTGTAATAGAGTGGCAAGTGGTTAGTGGTTAGTGATAAGTGAATGGGAGGAAGGTTCGGATTATCATTCATATAATCATACGTTTCCTCTGCTTCACTTACCAATTCTCAAAATCGCGTTCCCTTCCAGAAGCAGCCTTCCGTGCTCCTTTACTCTTGCCGCCGCCAATGCCGGGCAGCGGCTTGCTTCAAATTCGCTGAGAACGATCCGGGCGGCTTTCGGCAGCGCCGGATAACCGAATAGTAAATAGTAAGCTCCGTCCAGTTCGTGGACGGAGTTTTTTCCGCAGTAAAGCCCCATCCGTCCAAGCGCTTCCATGCAGTCGAGCAGCGCGCCGGCGGTTTC
>CAMKSB010000195.1 GCA_946415335.1 uncultured Clostridia bacterium | reverse complement strand
ATGATGTTGAAATAATACACTTATAACGTAGGGTTTGGTCTTGACCAAACCGGGGCAATAAGCCCAACGCAAGAGCTTCATCTACGGTTCGGTCAAGACCGAACCCTACAAGATTTATTGGAAAAAAGATTCTTCAAATATTATGTTTGGACTTTTTCTACAGTCAGAAACGGTCAGCCAAAATCGGCTGACCGTTTTCTATATCCTGTATTATTGATTCGCCTGCTTGAGCAGTTTTTCCCATTCCTTGATGATGCCGCGGTCGGCGAAGTAGTTGATGCGCATTGCCTGCTGAACGCGAGCCAGCGTTGCGCCGGTGGTTTCTCTCGCCTTGGCGGTGCCGGCTTCGAGGATATCGTAGACCGTCGCGATATCCTTTTCCCATTTGGCGCGTTCGGCGCGGATCGGGCTGAGGGTTTCTTCCAGCACGGAGATCAGGAACTTCTTGCAGGTGCCGTCGCCCAGACCGCCGCGGCGGTAGTGCTCCTTCATCTCGTCGAGGTTCTTGTAATCGGGCAGGTACTCCGCAAAGTGGTCGTCGGTGCAGAGCGCGTCAAGGTAGGTGAACACCACGTTGCCCTCGGTGTGACCGGGATCCTCGATCCGCAGGTGCGTCGGGTCGGTGAACATCTTGCCGTTGACCTGCTTTTTGACGGTCTTGGCGGTGTCGGAAAGATAAATGCAGTTGCCGAGCGACTTGCTCATCTTTGCCTTGCCGTCAACGCCGGGCAGACGGCGCTGGGTCTCGTTTTCGGGGATCATCGCCTTGGGCAGCACCAGCGTTTCACCGTACAGGCGGTTGAACTTCTCGACGATCTCTCTGGTCTGCTCGATCATCGGCAGCTGATCCTCGCCGACGGGAACAACGGTCGCGTTGAACGCGGTGATATCCGCCGCCTGCGAGACCGGATAGGCAAAAAAGCCGACCGGCAAGCCCTCGTCCGCAAAGCCGCGCATCTGCATCTCCGCCTTGACGGTGGGATTACGCGAAAGACGGGCGGTTGTGACAAGGTTCATATAATAGAAGGTCAAAGCGTGAAGTGCCGGCAGCGCGGACTGCACACAGATGGTGGTTTTTTCGGGATCGAGACCGACGGAGAGATAGTCGAGCACGACGTTGATGATGTTGTCGCGGATCTTTGCCGGGTTGTCGGCGTTGTCGGTCAGCGCCTGATCGTCGGCGATCAGGATGTTGATCTCATCAAACTTGCCGGAATTCTGCAATTCGACGCGTCTTTTGAGCGAGCCGACATAGTGACCGAGGTGGAGTCTGCCGGTCGGTCGGTCGCCGGTTAAAATGATCTGCTTCTGTTCTTTATCCATGAGGAACGTCCTTTCTAACTTTTCTTACCGGGCGTTAGCCAGCTCGCCGAGGATCCTGATGCCTTTTTCGAGCTGTTCGTCGGTGGGTGTGGAGAAGTTGATGCGGAAGCTGTTGCAGTGGTCGTTTTCATCGGTGAGGAAGGCGTTGCCGGGAACGACGCAGACCTTGTTGAGCACGGCTGTCTTGCAGAACTCCGCCATGTTGATGCGCTCGGGCAGGTCGCACCAGATGAACAAGCCGCCGTCAATGCGGTTGTAGGTGATCGTCGGCGCGCAGTATTTGTCAAGCAAGTCCATGCAGAACTGCGCCTTTTTGGTGTAGATCTCTCTCAGCTTCGCAAGGTGGGCGTCAAAATCATACTTGGTGATAAACTCGTCGCATACGACCTGAGACCAGATGTTGGTGTGTACGTCGTTGCCCTGCTTGCAGACGACCAGTTTCTGGAAGATCGGCTTGGGCGCGATCGTGTAGGCGACGCGCATACCGGGGGAGATGACCTTGGAGAAGGAGCCGGCGTAGATGACGATGCCTTCGGTGTCCATCGACTTGATGTTCGGCAGGTTCTCGCCGCTGTAGCGCAGGTCGCCGTAGGGGTTGTCCTCCAAGATCAGCACGCCGTATTTTTTGGCGAGCTCGTAGACCTTTTTGCGCTTTTCAAGGCTCATGGTCACGCCGGAAGGATTCTGGAAATTCGGGATCGTATAGATAAACTTCGCGTTGGGGTTGGCTTTGAGCTTTTCTTCCAGCTCGTCGGTGTTCATGCCGTCGGGCTCGACGGTCACGCCGACCAGCTTCGCGTTATACGCGCGGAAGGTGTTGAGCGAGCCGATGAAGGAAGGCGCTTCACAAATAACGACCTCGCCCTCGTTGACCAGCGCCTTGGTGCAGAGATCCATGATCTGCTGCGCGCCGGTGGTGATGAGGATATCGTCGTTGTCGGAGCCGGTGTTGTGATGGGTGCGCATGTAGTCCATCATGTGGCTGCGCAGCGGCGCGTAACCCTCCGTCACGCTGTACTGCAGCACGGAGATGGGATTCTCCGCAAGCACTCTCGCGGAGATCTCGGCGATCTCCTTCGCCGGGAACGCGTCGGGAGACGGATTGCCTGCCGAAAGAGAGACGACCTCCGGGTCGGCTGCATACTTGAAGATCTCACGGATCGCGCTGGGCTTCAGATTGGAAACCCTGTCAGAAAACTTGTATTCCATATTCATACCTCTTTTGTGATTTAGTGAGTATACTAATATATTGTATCACAGGAAAGCGAGGTTGTAAAG
>CAMKSB010000194.1 GCA_946415335.1 uncultured Clostridia bacterium | reverse complement strand
CATAATGACACGTATAAATCTTGAAAAGAATAATAAGCATGTGCTATAATTTTTTTAGCATGGCTAATTATCGAAAAAACAGAAAATTTGGAGTGGATTGCATATGGCTTTATGCATGGGATGCATGCAGGAGATAGGGGACAAACGCTTTTGTCCGTCCTGCGGCTTTGACAATGCAGAAAAACAGCAATCGCCGTTTCTACCATACGGAACGGTGATTGCGAACCGATATATCGTGGGAACCGGAATCGACACCAACGGCGAGAGCACCCGTTATCTCTGCTACGACCAGCAGACCGGCAACGTGATGATCATCTGCGAGTTTCTTCCGATCGGCTTGTTCAGCCGTGCCGAGGGTGAGACCGTCGTGCGCGTCAACTATGAAAACCGTCTGGAATACAGCAAGCTCCGCGACGATTTCATCAACTATTACAAGATACTCTGCGATCTCAGGGAGCTATCCGCGCTGCTCGACGTCCACAATGTCATGGAGGAAAACAATACCGTTTACGCCGTCGAGGACAACGAGGATCTGATTCCGTTCGAGGAATATGTCAAACGCAGCGGCGGCAGTCTGGAATGGGATATCGCGCGTCCGCTGTTCATGCCGGTCATCTCCGCGCTGGAGGCGCTTCACAAGAGAGGCGTCGGTCACTATGCGGTTTCTCCGAAGAATATGTACATCACCGCGTCCGGCAAGCTGAAAATCTCTGGTTTTGCCACCGAAAACGAGCGCAAGCGCGGTACGCCGCTGAAATCCCAGCTGTTCTCGGGAGCCGCAGCGCCCGAGCAGTACGCGCAGAACTTTCCGCTGGACGACATCACCGATATCTACGGCCTGTGCGCTTCGCTGTTCTACACCCTGACCGGCCATCTTCCCAAGAGCGCGCCCGAGCGCATGGAGGACAGCCGCCTGCTCATGAGCACCACTACCGTCAAGAAGCTGCCGCCGCATGTGGTATCCGCCCTTGCCAACGGCTTGCAGGTGGAACGTGAAAACCGTATCACTGATTTTGACGAGCTGCGCGCTCAGCTTTCCGTGGCGCATACCGCCAAAGCAATCCAAGATGAGATATCGCGCACAGCGAGCATGAATATCTCGCAGAACGGAAGAAACGAAAAGAGCCGCAACGGCATGTCCAAGACCTCCATCGTGATCATCTCCGCAGCTGCGACCGTCGTGATCCTCGCGATCGCCGGCGTGTTCTGGCTGATGCAGAATCCGCTGCAGGGCGTGTTCGGCGGCAATCAGGGCGAAACCCAGCCGTCTACCGCCAGCACCGAATGGACAGGTCCGACCGTGCCGAGTTATATCGGCATGACCTACGAGGAAGCAGTCAAGGCGGCAAACGCCGACAGCAGCGTTACCCTGATGCGCGCTTATGCCGACGAGTACAGCGACCAGTACAAGGAAGGCACCATCATGGCGCAGAGTCCGGCGGCAGGCGACAAGGTCAACCAGACCGAGGGCATGATCATCAGCGTCACCGTCAGCAAGGGCTCTCAGCTCCGCGAGCTTCCTGCGGTAGAAGGACAGGCGCTTGATCAGGTGTCCGCCGACATCGCGGCAAAGGGATTGCTTGCGACTGCCGAATACCAGTACAGCGACAAGTACGCCGAGGGCAGAGTGATCGGTTATAAAAACCAGCAGCCCGGCGATACCGTCGAGTACGGCACTAACGTCATCGTCCTTGTCAGCAAGGGCAAGGAACCGACGACCACTGCCGGCAATAACTACTAATTAGCTGAAAGCGTCTGTTCCGGCAGACGCTTTTTCTTGTTAATGTGATGAGACTAATGAAAAACAAAAATGCGTAGTTTCATCAAAAGTATACAAAAATTCGGGCTATTATTTTTATACATCAAACAGCAGCATGTTGCATTTGCAACTGAAACTTGTTCTCTTATCGTGTATAATTATTTTGTAAAAACATCTGATACGAAATAAGCATTGCTCTCTTTGGTTTTAGGTGATTTTGGAGTTCTCTCTATCAGTAATGCTTATTTCGTTTCTCTAACTAACTATGCTTATTCCTTCTATAACCCAATATACCCCCTAAAACAACCGAGATTTTTCTCGGTTGTTTTTCTGTGTGGATATAACAAGCAGATAACCCACTAAATTCGGTGAAATTGCCCATGACAAAACCCGATGAAATGTGCTATAATAATACTAAGATAACCAAAATACTTTCAGAGAGGATGGAAATGATGATAAGTGTAGGTCAAACGGTATTGTACGGCGGCAACGGCGTATGCAGCGTCAGCGGCATCACCACCAGAACCATAGGCAGAACCTCGGTGGAGTATTACGAGCTTCGCCCGGTTTCCTCCAAGACTTCCACGGTGTTTGTACCCGTCGGAAACGAAGCGCTTGTCAGCAGAATCCGTCCTGTTCTGGGCGCGAAAGAGATAGGCGAGATTCTGGCTTCTCCGCCGACGGAGGAATGGATAGCAGACAAAAGCGCCAGAGCAGAGCGCTTTCGCGAAATCGTCAGCGGCGGCAACTGTGCGGAGATTATCGGGTTGGTGCGCCTGATCCGCGGCAAAGAGCGCTGGCTTTCAGCGCACGGAAAACACCTTCATCTCGCGGACGAGCGTATCCTCAAGGAAGCCGAAAAGATGGCGGGAGAGGAAGTCGCGGCGGC
>CAMKSB010000193.1 GCA_946415335.1 uncultured Clostridia bacterium | reverse complement strand
CGGACGCGGCGGACGGAGGCGAGAATCGTGTCGACGTCCTGTGCGCCGTCGATCACGCTGACGTAGCCCTGGATCGTCTGCGCCTTGGCGTGAAGCACGCGCGCGTGGCGGTTGACGAAAATACGCGCTTCGCGTTTGCCGTTTCTGGCTTCCTGAATGGTGTTGGCGCCGGCGGAATTGCCGTCAAAGGCGAGCACCACCGAAGGACGGCGTTTGAAGATCTCATAGGCAAAGCTCTTGTAGAGTCCCATGCGCGTCGGCTCGATCGACACGCGCACGCCGACGCCGCTCTGCTGTATCCTCTTGACCTCGGCGGCGGTCAGACGGGTGGGTACGATCGCGAAAATCTCAAATTCATCCGAAGCCAGCTCCACCAGTTCGCGCTCGTAGCCGGTCAGCCGGCTGCCGATCACGAAGCAGACCTGTTCCGGGTCGAGCCTGTCGACGAGTTCACGGAGCAATTCTTTCAGCGGCTCTCTCATGCGCGTGGCGTGACGGCTGCTGTTGAAGCTGCCGCCGAGGAGGATCACCGGCACCTTGTCGGTGGGTATCTCGCGAATTTGGTCGCGCAGGGCTTCTTGGCTGTCGAGCTTCTGCGGCACGATGCTCATGGCAGCGCCGCCGACCTCGGTCTGCGCAAGGCGGCGGCTGAGAAAATCGCCCACGTCGCCGCTGCAAAGCTGACGGAAATGCTCGTTTCTTTCGTTGAAGGTGCGCAGGCTGCCGGTGTAGATCACGTCCTCGGCACGGCGCATAGACAGCATTTCGTCATAGGAGAGGTCGAGCAGGCGTTCGAGCGCCAGCTGTTCGTCGATGGAATCGGTGCCGTAGATCGCGCCGCCGTCGGTGCCCTGCACGCATCTCACGCCGCCCTTGAGGTAATCGCGCAGCGGATGTCTGCCGAGGGTGCTGAGGTTGTTGAGACGGACGTTGGAGGTCAGCTGAAATTCCAGCACGGCGCCGCTGTCGCGCAGCTGTTCAATGAGGTGCTGACCTTTGGGGGTGCGGAGGTTGGCGGTGTAGAGACCGTGACCGATGCGCAGTCGCGGCATCGGCTGACCGGGCGCAAGCGCGTCCTTGACGCAGGCGAGGGAATTCGCGACGTTATCGCGCAGACTGTCGTTTTCTCCGGCGTGGACGCGGATCACAAAGCCGGGGTTCTCTCCGGCGATCGTCACCAGTTCCGCGAGCACCTGCCGCAGATCGCGGATATCGTTGATCTCCTCGCCGATGATGTCGCTGCCGGCGACATAGGGATCGACGGCAAGCGCGCGTATCACGCGCAGCTGCTGCCGCACGTCGTCCTGCACGGCGTTATGGCGGACAATGGTGAGCGGAATGCGCCGGATCGCCGCCAAGAAGCGCAGCACTACGCCGGTCTCGCGCGTGATCTCCGGCATGACCTCGTGTACCTGCCGCAGCATGTGCGCCGAAGCCTCCGGCTTGACCAAGGTGGTGTCGGAGATCTCCGCGTACTGCACGCCGCGGCGCTGAAAGCCCCTCGCGATCCACAGCAGCTTATTCTGGAAGAGCGATAAATGCGCGTAGGCAGGCTGTTCCCTGTCGTGCAGCATTTGTCCGACCGCCCGGGCGATATCCGCGTCGGGAATGTCGCGGTAAGCGTCAAGCGCGATCTTGTCCTCGGACGGCTGTCCCTTGGTGAACACGTAGCGGTAGAGATAGACCTTCTCCAGATTGGTGAACACCGCCTGACCGTCCTTCAAAATCGTCAGGGACGCGCGGATCTTGGGGATATTATAGGCGGCGTCGGGATTGTGGAGGATCAGATCGGCAAAGTTGAGAAAGGTGTTGTCGTCGATCTTCCGCGTGAGGTATTTGCCGGTCAGGGTGGAATGGACGAAGCCCTTGGCGACCTCCTGACGGCGCTGTGAGAGAATATCCTTCTGCGCCTGCGTGAGCCGCAGGTTCAGCTTTTTGATATAGTAGAGCGGATAGCGGATCTGGTGGAAAACACCGAGCGCGATCAAAATATCCGCGTCGAGGTTGGCGTTCATGTGGGTGTGCAGGTCGGTACGGAATTTGTATTCGCGGCGGATGTAGGTCTTGACCAGCGTTTTGCGCGCGTCAAGGCGGTAGTCCTTGGTCTGGCTCATCAGGGTTTTGGAGATCGCCGGGATATACGCCTTGCGCTCGATCTCGCCGTCGGGATAGATGTTGGCGACCTTGGTATCCGCCAGCCGCAGGACGTAGACCTCACGGTTGCGCTCGTCCACATAGCAGGGAACCTCTCCCTTGATCACCTTCAATCCGTCGTCTCCGGTGCAAAGCGGCAGCGAGCAGAGGTTTGCCAGATTGGTGATCAGGTTGCCCTTGGCGTGGTTGGGCGTGCGCAGGGTGTAGAACAAGCCTTCCTTCGTCATATCGAGCTCGATGATGACGTCTTTTTCTTTGTCAAGATAAAATTTTCCGAAATCAGCCATAACGACCTCCGCATGGATTTAGGCAACACCGCACAATTTGCGGCGCACGCCTTGCTTGAATATTATTCCGTCAGCCTGCCCAAAAAAGTCTCGGCAAGGCGCCAGCTAACGCATGGGTGCTGTTGCCAAAATTTGCTTCGCAAAAATTTTGACAGCACCTCAACCCTTACCTCGCTTTTTTGTCCAACCTGACGAAAAATCTTACATCGCAATCCGCAC
>CAMKSB010000192.1 GCA_946415335.1 uncultured Clostridia bacterium | reverse complement strand
TCACCGACACGCCCGGCATCCACACCGAGCAGCGCCCCGACCATGACGAGATCTCCTACCGGGCGATCGCGGCGGCGGATATTCTCGTTTTTGTCGTCACCAGCCAGATGTTTGACGCGAATATCGCGGCGCATTTTCGCAAGCTTGCCATCGACAACGACAAGGCGAACGAGATGATCCTCGTCGTCAATAAAATGCAGATGACCGCCGAGGGCAATACGCCGCATCAGCAGGCGATCATCCGCGGCGATATCGCAAAGGTCATCGCGCCCTATACGCCCGAGGAGCTCGACCTGTGCTTTCTCGACGCAAAATCCTACCTCGACGGCGTCGCGCGGATGCAGACGTCGCCGGAGCGTGCCGAAAAGCTCATGCAGCGCAGCGGCTGCTCCGAATTTATCAATACGCTCAACCGCTTCGTCGTCCAGAAGGGCTATACCTCTCGACTGACGACCGAATTGTATCAGATCGAGGACGTGCTGCAAAAGGCGATCTCATCACTGGAAATCAAGTCCGAGAACGAGGATATCAACGCGCTGGAGGAAAGCTACGTTCAGCAGCGTTACATGCTCGCCGACGCGCGGAGCCGTCTGCGCCGTGATGTGCGCAGCGTATTCTTCAAGGCTTCCTGCCGGATCCGCGAGGCAGGGCTTGACGCCGCCGAAATGGTCTCCGAGAGCGAAAACCCGGAGGAGCTCGAAACCAAGCTCGGCGCAAAAATCGAAGAAGCCAACGTCGCTGCTACCGACTGTCAGGAGGAAGCCGAGAGGATCATGCGGCAGGGCTTGTCCGAGGTACAGCAGGACATTGCCGAAGCGGACAGTTCCGCGTTTTCCATGCATCTCAAATCCCGCCTGGAAAGCAACATCGGCACGCTGCCGGAGAATATCCGCAGCCTGCTTGTAAACGCCGGCGGCTTCATGAAGAACGTCGGCGATATCCTGGTACAGAACGCCGTCAATCCCGAAAACGCCGGCGGCATCAAGCTCGCCTGCTATACCGGCGGCAACGTCCACAAGGCGGTGCTCGACATCGGCAAGGCGTTCAACCTCACTTTCAAGCCCTGGCAGGCGGAAAAGATCGCCAAGGGCTTCATGCGTGTCGGTCAGGTGATGGACGTCCTCGGCGTAGCGCTCGATATCGGTATGCAGCTTAAAGACGACTACGACGCAGAAGCTCACCGCCGCGAGCTGAAAGCCTTCCGGCAAAACGTCCGTTCCGAGTTCAACGGCTTTGCCGGGGAGCTCCTCGATTTCGGCAGGAGCTTTGTCGAAGGTCAGCTCGAAGCAGCGCTCGGTCAGGTCATCACCGAGCTCGACGAAAAAATCGAGATCATCCGTTCCACCAATGCTCGCCAGAATGAAAAAGCGGCAGCCCTGCGCAAGATCCTCGCCGACTGTCGTACCCTGATCCAAGAGATCCACCAGGGGTAATATTTGCATACTGAAAAAGCCGTCATCTTCGTGATGACGGCTTTGCTGCTATTGTGCGTTATCCTTTGTCGCCTGATTCGCTTCGATCTCGGCGGCTTTATTGTTGATGGATTCCAGCGTGCGCATGAACTTCATTTCATAGCCCTCTGTCACGCCCTGCAAAACACCTCTGACGAGCGTTTCGGACTGCTTGTCGGCAGCGTCCAGAATGCCGGTTCCCAGCGCCTCTGTTTTGGCGTCCTCTTCCGCCTGCTGCTGTGCTTTCAGGCTGTCCTCCATGGAGTCTTTGTTAAAGAGTACAAACGACTTGTCGTAATACTTGACCGAGTCCGGAATGACCTTCACGTCCAGCACTTCCGCGTCCGGCACATAAATATAGACCACGCGTTCCGTGTTGTCTATGGCGGTTTTGATCTCTTTGACGTTCACGCCTGCCTTGACGGTCGCCTTGTAGATCATCACAAAATCGCCCTTTGTCAGCACCGGTACGCCTTCGTCGTCATATTCCACGCATCCCATCATGGTCATTTTGGAGGTAACCAATTCGCTCGAAGATTCCAAGGCCGACATCAGCGTTTCCGAGGTGAGCGTCGCCTGTTTCGTCACAAGCGCGTCCAACTGCTTCTGTACGCCGCTCTGTACCATTGCCGGTACCGCGACGCAGCTGACAATGCCAAAGAGTATCGCGGCGAGCACGACGATCGCCAATATCATCAATATCTTTTTGAGTACGTCTCCGGATTGCTTGCCGGAGTGTGCATGCTGTTGATTGGACATGAGCAAGACCTCCTTTACCACCATTTTATCATACCATCCGACATTTTTCAACAGAAAATATCATTGACGGCGGCGTTCTGTTTTTGCTATAATAATAGAAAAAGCAGGGGAGGAATACCCGTGAAAAAATTAAGCATATTATGCGCCGGTTTGATGGCGCTATCCGTCCTTGCCGGCTGTGCACAGACGACAAGCTCATCGTCACAGACAAGCACGACCGTGCAGACGACGGTCGCTGAAAGCAGCGGTATCGACCTGAACAAGCGCTATGAATATGACGTGCGCGAGATGACTGTTGATAACAACGGCGAAAAAATCTGGGGAGAGGTTTATATTCCAAAGAAAGAAGGCAAGATGCCGATCGTATTGACCTCTCACGGCATGGGCGCCAATCATGAATCCGGCGCGTCCTACGCCGGCAAATACGCGCCGCGCGGTATTGCGGTCTACACTTGGGATTTCCGCGGCGGCAGCAA
>CAMKSB010000191.1 GCA_946415335.1 uncultured Clostridia bacterium | reverse complement strand
TGCTTTCACATGGACCTGAACCATGCGCGTCTGCCAATTCCGCCATACCTGCGTTATTGATTTTCCTCTGATTTTTACACGGTGAGGAAACCGAGGCGGCGCTTATCGCGTAACCCACAAGTGTTATTATAGCAAAAAAAAGCCTGATTGTCAAGGGGATAATCAGGCTTTTTTCAAATTAATTAAAAGAATCGTATTTGCCGATGTCGCAAAGCAGGATCTCGTGACAGCCCAGACGGGTGCTGAGCGGCGCGAGCTCCATGTAATCGCCGTACAGGAATCGCAGGTAGTCGTCATATTTTTCCGGGACGGGGAGCATATAGCCCTCAAAGTCGATATACACTACGCGATCAAGCAGCTCGGCCGGAAAAACGCCGTTGTAGACATTTCTGCCCATGCCGTCGTACAGATACTTCGCGTTCTTTTTTCTCTTAAAGAATGAAATCGTATGATTCATCAGCCACAGACTAAAGCGAAGAGGGAAGAGCCGCACGCAGAAATTGGTGAACGCTGTCTGGATTCTGCTGCCGTTTTCGGTTTTGCGGTGATTCCATTTGTTGAACACCAGCGCGCGTGTAAAAATCGTCATCGCCAGATGGATTTTTTGTCCAAGCTTGGAATTTGCCGTTTTGTCGTGGCAGAAAATATCAAAGGCGATGCCGTTGTGCATGCTCTTGTGTTCCTTGGCAAAGCCGGTGGCAAAGGTGGTATCGTCGATTCGCAGCTTGGCGAATTCATAAAAGCAGTTCTTATCCGTCTTGTTTGACTGGAACGTCATATTCGCCGGGAGCTCGGAAGCGGCGATCTTGCAGAATTTCTCGTAATCCTCTCTGAGCATCATGATGTCGGAGTCGTCGTCCCAGGGGATAAAGCCCTTGTGACGGATCGCGCCGAGCAAGGTGCCGCCGCCGAGAAAATACTTGATAGCGTGCTTGCGGCAGATCCTGTCAACCTCCAGCAGATAGGCAAGCTGGATTTTTTGGATCGCGTCGAGTCTGCCGTCGTGCGTGTTCGGCAGGCGCATGCCCTTGGTGTCGGGCATGTAACTCATGACGCAGAGCTCAAAGGCGGTTTCCAGCTTGATCGCCGCCGGACAGCCATAGGTGTCGATCTTGCCGGCAGAAATCGCGCAGGCGTTGACTTCATCATGTTCCGTCAGCGTGATCAACGCCTGCTGATCATAAATATCATGGAGAATGGCGGCAGCCATGCCGGTCGAAACCGTCGCGTTGACGCCGGCGACATTGTAAACCTGATTTTTATCCGGCGTCGTCATGGCAAAGACGATCGCGCGGAACACATCGGTGATGTATACAAAGCTGTATTTCCGGTCGGACTGGAACAGCTCCGCCGGCTTACCGACGGCAACAGCCTGAAAAACCTTGTCCATGAAGCTGTGTATGCCCGAACAAGCGCCCAGAATAATGCCGGTGCGCAGCGTGGTAAGCGGAAAATCCTTTGCCTTTTTTTCGCAGTTGACAACGGCTTCGAGGGTGCGCATGAGTTGATTGTCCATATCCTGACTGTTGTCGACGTCGCTGTACTCATTCTCGGCGTAAACGCGATGAACCTTGGGCTTGCCGTATACGCGGCTGTCACTGAGCAGGATGAGATGAGCGCCGGTGCGCTGAGCCAGTTTGGTAACGGCTTGCGCGTCGCTGATCTCCTCGCGGAAGGAGCGCGAAAACGCTTCCGTCGTTTCACAGCAGAATCCGGTATGAACGATATAATCAATATTTCTTAATTCTCCAAAAGAAGAATAATCGATCAGATTCAAATCATCCCGGAGGATCAACTCGGCGTACAGATCGCCGAAATCCTTCCGGTCGCGCATGGCGAAGATGACCTTGATATTCAGTTGGCGCGTTTCGTTTTGAAAAAGCAGCGCATAGCAAAAACAGCGGGCAAGTGCATGCCCGCTGACCAGAATGGTTTTATTTCTGAGCTTTGCAAGCTGTTCTTTTTCAACCTGGGGCATTGCCGCCCAGTCGGCTTGAAATTCGTTGAGCTTGTTTTTAATCATTTTTTCTTCTTCTTTTGACTTTCCTTGTAGTCCTGATAAACCTTGAGCGTTTCGCCGGTGGGACCGTCGTGGATGACCGTACCCTTGCGCAGATAGATCGCACGCGGACAGATCTCGCGGACGGATTCCGCGTTGTGGCTGACGTAAAGCACCGTCGTGCCGGCGGAGATGATATCCTTGATCTTGTCCTTACATTTTCTCTTGAAACTCGCGTCGCCGACGGAGAGCGCCTCGTCGACCACCAGCACGTCCGGCTCGATGTTGACGTTGATCGCGAAGCCGAGACGCATTTTCATACCGCTGGAGTAGGTTCTGACAGGCTGATCGATATAGTCGCCCAATTCGGCAAAGTCGATGATCCTCTCTTCGATCTGCTTGATGTACGCGTCCTCCAGACCGAGGATATAGCCTTTCAGATAGATGTTTTCCCGTCCGGTCATTTCGGTAGAGAAGCCGGCGGTCAGCTCCAGCAGCGCGGCGACCTTGCCGTTGACGATGATCTCGCCTTCGTCCGGAAATGCGACGCCGGTGATCATTTTCAGCAGGGTGGATTTACCTGCGCCGTTATCGCCGACGATACCGACGGATTCACCGCGGTAGATCTCAAAGCTGACGTCGTTGAGCGCCTTGTTGGTTTTGGGATTGCGCGGCTTGAAAAACAGCGCCTTGAAGCGTGCCTGGTCGTTTTTATAGAGAATATAGGTTTTGCTTACGTTCTTAAAAG
>CAMKSB010000190.1 GCA_946415335.1 uncultured Clostridia bacterium | reverse complement strand
TTTTTGATTTTCAGCAGTCGCGCGGTGTAGAGTACGCAGATCACGCATACGCCGGTGTCGGCGATGACGGACATCCAGATCGCCGCCAAGCCGAAGCAGGCGAGGATCATGACCGCCGCCTTGACCGCCAAAGCGAAGGCGATGTTGGTCTTGATCGTGCGCATGGTTTTCCGGGCAGTCCTCACCGCCGCAGGCAGGGCGTTGAGATTGCCGGACGAGAGCACCGCGTCGGCGGCTTCGATCGCGGCTTCACTGCCCAAGCCCATCGCGATACCGCAGTCGCTGGCGCTGAGCACCGGCGCGTCGTTGATGCCGTCGCCGACAAAGCAGACGGTCTCGCCGCTTTCTTTCAGGGCGTTGACCTCGCTGAGCTTGTCGCCGGGCATGAGTTCCGCCCGAAAGCGGTCGACGCCGATCTCGCTTGCCACCGTTTCGGCGGTCGCCTTGCCGTCGCCGGTCAGCATGACGTTCTGCTTCACGCCGAGACCTTTCAGCTCCGACAGCACGCGTTTGCTTTCCTCGCGGACGGTGTCGCTCACCCGGATCGCGCCGATCAGCGCGTTGTCGTAGAGAATGAATACGTTGCAGTCCTTCACGCTGTCCGGGATCTCGCCCTTTACCAGCGACTTTCCGCCGACAAGCAGCGGCTTTCCCTGATAGTTGGCGGAGACGCCCTTTCCGGCGATCTCGGTGTAATCGCTGAGCAAAATGTTTTCAAAATTTCCGGCGTGATTGACGATCGCCTTGGCAATCGGGTGAGCAGAGTATTGTTCCGCCGCCGCCGTGAGGGTGGTCAACTCGTTTTCGGAATACGTTGACAGGCTGACAACGCGGTTGACGTTCAGCCGCCCGGTCGTCAGGGTTCCGGTCTTGTCAAATACAAAGCTGTCCGCCTCGGCAAGCGCTTCCAAGTATTTGCCGCCCTTGATCAGCACGCCCTGACGGGATGCCGCGCCGATGCCGGAGAAGTAGGAGAGCGGCACCGAGATCACGATCGCGCACGGACAGGAAGCCACCAGCACGACCAGCGCTTTATAGATCCATTCGTGGAAGCTGCCGAAGCCCAGCAGCGGCGGCAGAACGGCGATGAGCACCGCCAAGCCGACGACCACCGGCGTATAGATCGCCGCGAAGCGCGAGATCAGCTTTTCGCCGTTGCCTTTTCTGGCGGCGGCGTCCTCCACCATCTGCAAGATCCGGGCGGCGGTGCTGTCGCCGAAGGCTTTGGTGGTTTTGATCTTCAACAGACCGTCGCCGTTGATGCCGCCGCTGAGCACCTCGCTGTCCTTGCTCACGCTGACGGGAACGCTCTCGCCGGTCAGCGCCGAATTGTCAACCGAAGAACTGCCCTCGGTGACAATCCCGTCCAGCGGAATGCGCTCATGCGGCTTGATGATGACCGTCGTGCCAATGTCAACCGATTCCGCGGCGACATCTTCCTCGTGACCGTCGTGCAGGATCGTCGCCGTGTCCGGACGGATATTGCTGAGTTTTTCGATGTCGCGACGCGAAGCGTCCACGGCGTAGTCCTCAATCAGTTCGCCGATCGTGAACAGCAGCGTCACCATGGCGCCCTCGACGTATTCGCCGAGCACAAAGGCGGCGATCACCGCGATCGTCATCAGGACGGTTTCTTCTATACGGAATTTGATCAGGTTTTTGAAGCCCTTGATGAACACCTTCCATCCGGCGAGCACGGTCGCCGCGAGGCTGAGTCCGAGGACGATGTAGTCCGCAGCCGGCGTGTGTACCGTCAGGTGGACGATCAGCGCCGCGATACCGAACGCCAAGCCGATCGCCAACAGGAGCTTTTCCGTGCCAAAGCGCTTTTCTTCCTTCTTTTCCGGCTCGGAGACGTTGTGCACAGTCACGCCGTCCTCGATGCTGTCGCAGATCGCTTGCAGTTCGCCTTGCAGATCGCCACGGCTGTTTTCTAAATGCAGCTCCTTTGTCGCGAAGTTGAAGCTGACGTTTTCATAGCCCTCTGTCGCGGCGATCTTCTGCTCGATCTTGCCGGCGCAGTGGGCGCAGTTGAGGTTTTCCAATATATAGGTCTGTTTCATACCGCTCACTCCATGATGTGGTCGAGTCCCATTTCGATGATCTTTTTCACATGGTCGTCGTCCAGCGCGTAGTAGATCTGCTTGCCGTCGCGTCTGCCGCGTACCAATTTGTTGTGCCGCAGCACGCGCAGCTGGTGAGAGATCGTGCTCTGTTCCATTCCCAGCGTTTCCGCGATGCGCTGGACGTTCATCTCGCTGTCCGAGATCGCGTATAAGATCCGCAGCCGCGTGGAATCGCCGAATACCTTGAACAGATCGGCGAGCTCAAAGAGCATATCCGGCTGGGATAACTCCTGAAAATTCGTCTCCATCAAATCACCTCAAATCTGAACACATGAATATATGTTCATTTGTTAATTTGAGTATAGCACAGGAAAGGGGAGATGTCAAGGGAGTTGGAAGTTTTTAGTTATCAGTTATTAGTTATCAGTTATTAGTAAATATAAGGAAAACCTCAACACTTGAAGCCGACTTTTCCGAACCACCGTGCTGTCCAACTGATAACTGATAACTGACAACTACCTCCTCACCATTTCTATCCACTTATCACTTGCCACTTACCACTTGCCACTTACCACTTACCACTTGCCAAAATCTGACTTCTGCTTTATAATAGATAGGAAAATCCCAAAAAGGAGTGATTTCATGGTACACTGTCCGTCCTGCGGCGCCGGACTGCGGTTCGATATCGCGACGCAA
>CAMKSB010000189.1 GCA_946415335.1 uncultured Clostridia bacterium | reverse complement strand
TGCTCCCAAAGCAGGCGCGCTACCAACTGCGCTACACCCCGAAGTGTGCTCTCCCCTGGAGATTCAAAGCTGTCCGACTGACAGCTTCATTATTATAGCACACCAAATCCGATTTGTCAACTCATTCCAGACGACTTAACTTGGTAAAAAGTTCGTTGGCATTATTGAGGTATGCGCGGCAATGGTATTTTTCGGCGTCCTCCTGACTGCGGAAGCCCCATCCATAGAGCGCAGCGGCGAAATCCATACCGACTTCCTCTGCGGCAAGCGCGTCCACGTAGCTGTCGCCGATGAAGATACTGTCGGCGATATCGACCTCCAGTTCCTCGCAGACAAGGCGGAGCATATCGCTCTTTTCACGGTCGATCTCCACGTCGGTAGCGCAGACGGTGTCGAAATGCTCGCCGATGTTCTTGTAGACGCCGAGCATATTGGTGATGAATTTGCGGTTCTTCTGGGTGACGATCGCCAGCTTGCAGCCGGTCTGCTTGATCTTTTCAAGACTCTCCTCGACGCCGTCGTAGATCTGGAACATCTCCTCGCCCTTGATGGAGTAGAGCTTACTGAAATTCGCCATGGCGTACTCGATCTCGTCCTCCTTCATGCCGTATAGACGCTTGAAGCCCTGTTCAACAGAAACGCCGATAACGCCGTACAGCGCGTCATGGTGAACCGGCGTATAGCCCATGGCGTTGGCGGTTGTGTTCATGCAGTAAAGAATGCCGGGAGACGTATCGGCAATCGTGCCGTCAAATCCGATAATGATCAATTTTTTCACAAATATCACCTACCCTACCATTATTTTATCACTATTATCGCTAAATTACAATAGTTTTAATTGACAATCAGGACATTGAGAGGTAAAATTATTCTGAATCAAAACAGAAAGGCTGACGGTATGAAACAAACAAAATCCCGGTCTGATGCACCGGCGTCAAAATATCTGCTTTCAAACGCGGTCGTGAACTTCTTCCTTCTGGCGATGTTCGCGGTTTTTCCGTTGTTTGTCTCGATAACCTTTGACGGCAACTTTCCATTCATGCATTTCGACAACGGCTTCTTTGGCATTCGCCATCAGAAGTTCTATTTTTTCGTCACTATGTCGGCGATCGCGCTGATCGTCGAGGTCATGGTGATCATCACCAATATCTCGTCGGACAAAAAAGACAACACCCTGCGCAAGTCCTTTTTTGATACGCTGAGCTTCACCGACTGGGCAGCCGCGGCGCTGCTCGTCAGCTGTACGCTGTCCACTATTTTCTCGCCGCATCCCGATCTGGCGTTCTGGGGAGAAATATCCCTTGGTTCCAGTTCTATCGGAAGGAACAACGGACTGTTCCTTATCATCATTTACATACTCCTGTACTTCATGATCTCCAGGCTGTATCGTTTCCGGGAATATGTTTTTGTCGGGCTTGCCATCAGCTGCGGTATCGTCTATCTGCTGACGGTGCTCAACGGTTACTATATCGACCCGCTGAACATGCTGGAGCAGTTCAAGACGTCTCAGCCGAAGGTCTACATGGAATTCTTCTCGACGATCGGCAACAAAAACATGCTCGCGAGCTTTATCTGCGTCACGCTGCCGGTGTTGTTCGTGATGTCCGTGATCACCAAAACGCTGTGGAAGCGTATCCTCTACCTCGTGTCCACCGGACTCGGCGCGATGGCAATGCTGATCGGCGACAGCGATTCCGCGCTGCTCGGTATGGGCGTGTTCCTGATGGTGTTCCTGGTCGTTTTCGCGAGAGATATCACCCGACTGAAGCGCTATTTCCTGGCGCTGACGGTCATGCTCGCTTCCTTCAAACTGGCAAGGTTGTTCTCGCTGATGATGAACGACAACTACAAGGAGCTCGGCGATCTGGTAAAGGGAATCCTGTTTTCCCCGATGGTTTACGTCCTGCTGGTCGTCACGGCGATCATCACTGCAGCGCTCTATCTGCTTGACAGCAAAAAGCCCGATTTGACGGTTCCAAAGGCGGTTCCGGTCGCGATCGGCGCTTGCTTTGGCTTTATCGTTGCGGCGCTTCTGGGCGTGTTCATCTATTTCAGCGTGATCGACAGAAACACCGACCTCGGCAGCATGGAAAAGCTGCTGCGCATGAGCGACGCCTGGGGTACTCACAGAGGTATCATGTGGCTGCGTTCCTTCAATATCTTCCACGACGCAAATCTCTGGCAGAAACTCTTCGGCACCGGTCCGGACACCTTCTACTTCGCATTTCAACCGTATTTTACGCAGCTGCAGGCATACGGCGACAGCTCCACCGACGCTGCGCACAACGAGTATATCAACTACCTGATCACGATCGGTATTGTAGGCACCCTGTCCTATCTCGCCTTTACGGGCAGCGCGCTGGTTCGCGGCTTCAAGGCTTCCAAAAAGGTACCGGTGGCGCTTGCCTGTGCTGCCGCTGTGGTTTGCTATCTCGCGCAGGCAGTCGTCAATATCGCGCTGCCGATCGCCACGCCGCTGTTCTTCATCTTCGTCGCGATGTGTGAGGGCTGCGCAAGGATGCCGGAGGACGCGGCATGAGTCCGACAAAAGCGTTTTGGCTGAATCACGGCTATAAAATCGCCGCGATCATCGCTATGCTGGCGATCAATATCATCATGCTGGTAACGGTGCTGCAAAGTCACAGCAACTTTTTTGTCACGGAGCTCATCAGCGTGATCCTGATGTTTGCGCCGCCTGTATTGCTGACGGTTTATGTGATCCGTCACCGCAAAGATCGTTTTGGCGATCACGTGGAATGGATGGACATCGTCATGCCGATACTCAAATGGTTCGGCGTGATGGCATTGTT
>CAMKSB010000188.1 GCA_946415335.1 uncultured Clostridia bacterium | reverse complement strand
GTGAGGAAGTCGCCCTTGGACTTGCTCATCTTGCCTCTCGCGTCGAGCAGATGGAGCACATGGAACCAGTAGCCGCACCATTTGTGACCGAAGTACGCTTCGCTCTGCGCAATCTCGTTGGTGTGATGCGGAAAGGCGTTGTCGATTCCGCCGCAGTGGATGTCCAGGTACTCACCGTTGTGCCGCTTGCTGATGCAGGAGCACTCGATGTGCCAGCCGGGATAGCCGAGTCCCCAGGGACTTTCCCATTTGAGCTCCTGAGAATCGAATTTGGACTTGGTGAACCAGAGCACGAAGTCGGTCTTGTTGCGCTTGTTGACGTCCTCTTCCACGCTTTCACGCACGCCGACCGCCAGATCGTCCTCGTTCATGTTGCCGAACACATAGTAGCTGTCGAGCTTGGACGTGTCAAAGTAGACGTTGCCGCCGGCGAGATAGGCGTAACCCTTTTCGAGCAGGACGGAGATCATCTCGATAAAATCATCAATGCAGTTCGTCGCCGGTTCTACTACGTCGGGACGCTTGATATTGAGTTTTTCGCAGTCGGAGAAAAACGCGTCGGTGTAGAACTTGGCGATCTCCAGCACGCTCTTGTGCTCTCTTTTGGCGCCGGCGAGCATCTTGTCCTCACCGGTGTCCGCATCGCTGGAAAGATGACCGACGTCGGTGATATTCATCACGCGGTTCACGTCGTAGCCCGAGAAACGCAGGTATTTTTCGAGCACATCCTCCATGATATAGGTGCGCAGGTTGCCGATATGCGCGTAGTGATAAACCGTCGGGCCGCAGGTGTACATGTTCACCCTGTTGCCGTCGTGGGGGATAAATTCCTGCTTGGTCTGTCCGAGAGAGTTGTATAAAATCATAGGGTTACTCCTTGTTGTCATTCTTAGCTTTGTATGATCCCCGGCGCTATTTTTCAGCGATGAAGTGCTTGTTCTGCATGATATAGATCACGCCGGAAATAATGGCGAATACGGTGGAGATCCAGATCAGGCATTCGCCGATGATGAAGAACGCCGTGTCCATCACGGGGACGGCGCCTATTGTCAGCGACACGATATCGCCGGCGGAACGCAGTACCAGGATCGTGATGATCGCCACCATTTGGGTGACGGTCTTGACCTTGCCCCAGATATTCGCGGCGACGACCTTGCCCTTTGAGGCGGCAATCAGCCGGATCGAGGTCACGGCAAATTCGCGGAAGAGCACCACGATCACCGCAACGCAGTCGCACCAGCCGAGCTGAACAAAGCAGAGCAGCGCCGAGAGCACCAGTATTTTGTCCGCCAACGGGTCGGCAAACTTGCCAAAATCCGTCACCAGATGATTTTTTCGCGCGATTTTGCCGTCGAGCAAATCTGTTACAGAGGCGGCGATAAAGAGCAGCAGCGCCGCTAAAGTGTGCATGGGGAACGGTATCAGCAGCGCCGCCACAAAAAACGGCACCAGCAAAATGCGTCCCACCGTCAGTTTATTCGGTAAATTCATATGTGTTACCTGTTCAAATCATGGTGCCTACGGGGTCGCAGCCGAGATAGTCTTCGATTTTTACCTTCACAAAGTCGCCCGGCTGGGGTTTTACGCTGCCGCAGGTGAAGAACACATTGCCGTCCACCTCGGGCGCGTCGGCGTAGCTTCTGCCGAAGAAGCAGCCGGCAAGCCGGTCAAAGCCCTCTACCAGCACTTCGATCTCTGTTCCGATCAGGCTTTCGCAAAAGGCAGCCATCACGTTCTGCTGTTGCTCCATGATGATGTCGGCGCGTTCCTGACGGACTTCTTCATCTACCTGATCGGGCATTTCCGCCGCCGGGGTGTCCTCCTCCTGCGAGTAGGCAAAGCAGCCCAGCCGCTGAAATTGGATCTCGTCGGCAAATTCCGCCAGTTCCTCAAACTGTTCTTCCGTCTCGCCGGGGAAGCCGGTGATGAAGGTGGAACGCAGCACCACGCCGGGAATGCGTTCCTTGATTTTATTGAGCAGCGCGGTCAGGCTCTCGCGGTCGCCGCGACGGTTCATGCGGCGTAAGATCTCGCCGTTGCAGTGCTGCAGCGGCAGGTCGATATAGTTGACGATTTTTTCTTCCGACGCGATCACGTCGATCAGTTCGTCCGTCACGCGGTCGGGATAACAGTATAGCACACGAATCCATTTGAAGCCGTCGATTTTGCACAGCTCGCGCAGTAGCTTTGCCAGCTGCGGCGTGCCGTATATGTCCTCGCCGTAGCGCGTTGTGTCCTGCGCGATGACGTTGAGTTCCTTCACGCCTTTTTCGGCAAGCCATCCGGCTTCTTTCAGCACGTCCTCCATTTCACGGCTGCGGAAACCGCCGCGGATCAGGGGGATCGCGCAGTAGGTGCAGCGATTATCGCATCCCTCGGCGATTTTGAGGTAGGCGGTATAGGAGGGGGTGGACTGTATTCTGCCGCCGCTCATGGGCAGTTCCAGCTTGTCGGGGAATAACTCAATCTTTTTGCCCTCCAGCGCTTCGAGCACGATATCCGCGATCTTTCGGTTCGCGCCGATGCCGACAGCCGCGTCGATCTCGTAGAGCTGCTTGGTCATCTCGTGCTGATAACGCTCCGCCAGACAGCCGGTCACGACGATCGCCTTGATCTTGCCCTCGCGTTTGAGCGCGCCCAATTCGATGATCTCGTCAATGCTCTCCTGTTTTGCCGACTCAATAAAGCCGCAGGTGTTCACGATCACCGCGTCCGCGTCAGCCGGATCGCTGACGATCTGAAAGCCCTTTTCCCGCAGGGAATAGAGCAGCATTTCGGCGTCGACCTGGTTTTTGGCGCAGCCGAGCGAAAC
>CAMKSB010000187.1 GCA_946415335.1 uncultured Clostridia bacterium | reverse complement strand
ATTTCCCAAGAGGTAAAAATGGCTAGTCATAAAATAGAAAGAACAACGGAAGATATCAGGCGCGAGCTGACGGCGATTTTCCGTGAGCTCAAGGATCCGCGCGTGACGGGGGCTTTCCTGTCGATCGTCCGCGTGGAGGTCACCAACGACCTGTCCTACTGCACCGTCCATGTCAGCGCCATCGAGGGGCTGGACAGGGCGAAGGAAGCCGTCAAGGGGCTCAAATCCGCCGGCGGCTATATCCGCCGCGAGCTGGGACACCGTCTCAGACTGCGCCATGTGCCGGAGCTGATCTTCACGGCGACGGACAGTATTGAGTACAGCGCTCACATCAGCCGTGTGCTCAACAGCTTGGACATCAGCGAAAGCGAGGACGGCGAAGATGAGTGACAAACAGGCAGCGGCAGATTTTCTGCTCAGCCATGACAACTACGAGATCCTCACCCATGCCTATCCCGACGGCGACACCCTCGGCAGCGGCTACGCGCTCTGTCTGGCGCTGCAGCAGCTCGGCAAGAACGCCCGCGTCATCAACACCAATCTCCCCAAGGACTTTGTGTTTCTCACCGAAGGCGTGACGGATCAGGATTTTGAAGCGGAGACCATCGTCAGCGTCGACGTGGCGGCGGAAAGCCTGCTCGGTTCCAACGAGAAAGCCTACGCCGGAAGGATCGGGCTGTGCATCGACCACCATCAGATCAGCCGCGTCCCGGCTCCTGTTCGCTGCGTCGATCCGACGGCGGCTTCCAACTGCGAGATTTTGTTTGAGATCTTCCCCCTGATGGGTGTGAAGCTCACCAAGCAGCTCGCCAACTGCCTGTATACCGGCGTTTCAACGGATACCGGCTGTTTCAAATACGGCAACACCACCTCGCGCACCCTGCGCATCGCCGCCGACCTGCTCGACATGGGAATCGACGCCGCCGGCATCAACAAGGTGATGTTCGACACCAAAACCAAAAAGAAGATCCGTCTGGAGCAGGAGATCTATCAGGGCTTGGAATACTGTGCAGACGATCGCTGCGCCATGATCGCGGTCACGATCGACATGCAGCAGCGGCTCGGCGTGAGGGACGATGAGCTGGAAGGTCTCGCGTCCATTCCGCGTCAGATCGAGGGCGTGGAGATCGGCTTCACCCTGCGCGAGAAGGAGAAGAACGTGTTCAAGATCTCCGTGCGCAGCAGCCGGAACGTCAACGCCGCGCAGTTCTGCGCCCAGTTTGGCGGCGGCGGTCACGCCGAAGCCGCCGGCTGTCAGTTGTCCGGTACGCTCGAAGAGGTCAAGGCGACGCTCAAGGCGGCGGTGAACGAGGTCTTATGAACGGCGTTATCGTCATCGACAAACCGGCGGATTTCACCTCCTTTGACGTGATCGCGGTGGTGCGCCGTCTGACCGGTCAGCGCAAAACCGGTCACACCGGCACGCTCGATCCCAACGCCACCGGCGTGCTGCCGGTGCTGCTCGGCGCGGCGACCAAGGCGCAGGACAGGATCCCCAACCACGACAAGTCCTATCTGGCGCAGTTCCGTCTGGGACTGACCACCGACACCCTCGACATCTGGGGAGAGGTCAAAACGGAAACGCCGAGCCATGTCACAGAGGACGACGTCCGTTCTCTCCTGCCGCGGTTTTCCGGAGAGATCATGCAGGTGCCGCCGATGTACTCGGCGCTCAAAAAGGACGGACAGCGGCTCTATGACCTCGCGCGCAAGGGCGTGGAGGTCGAGAGAGAAGCGCGCCCGGTGACGGTCTACCGGCTCGAATTGGTTTCCTTTGATAGTGAGACGCAGACCGGAGAACTCGCGGTGTCCTGTTCCAAGGGCACCTACGTGCGCACCCTGATCGACGACATCGGGCAGGCGCTCGGCGTCGGCGCGGTCATGACGGCGCTGCGCAGAACAGAAGCCTGCGGCTTCACGCTCAGCGACTGCGTAACGCTCGACCGGCTCCGTCAGCTGTGCGGGGAAGGCGTCGCCGACAGCGTGCTGCTGCCGACGGACAGCCTGTTCGCGGTTTATCCGAAGCTGACCGTTTCCGACGCGCAGGCAACGCGCTTTTCAAACGGGGGCGCGCTCGATCTTTCCAGAACGGCGCTGAAAAACACCGCGGAAGACGGCGCTATCTGCCGCGTTTATGCCAAATCAAGCCGGTTTATCGGCTTGGGCAGGGTGTGTACTGATGAAAATCTGCTGAAAATAGAAAAACTGTTTATCGAAAAGTGATGGAGCAAACGCTTTATCACTTTTTCTCGCTAAAATGTACAAAAACAAACATAAGGCCAGCGCAAAAATCATATAAATTGTGGATATTGTGTAAAAATCCTATAATTTTATATAAAAGTCGTTGCAAAATTAGATTTCTTTTGCTATAATATCACTGTTCGCGTTTTATGAATACGAATATTTTTGTATTATTTCAAGGAGGAACTAGTAATGAAACAGACACAAAAGCTTGTCAGTTTGGTTCTCGCTGTAGCGATGATTCTTTCATGCTTCGCTTGCGGCGTTTTCGCATCTGAAGGCTCAAAAGTCCTTGGCGACGTCAACTGTGACGGCGTTATGGACGTCACCGACGCAACCGACGTGCAGCTCTTTGTTGCACAGACAGCCGTTGCTATGGAAAAGGTTGAGGCTGGCGAATGGGATATGTCCCTGGAGGTTGCCGACGTCAACCGCGACGGCGTTGTTGACATCACCGACGCCACTTGGATCCAGCTGATGCTGGCTAAGCCCATCGAGCCCGTAACGACTCCCACCGAGCCCGCAACTGAGCCCGCTACCGAAGCAACTCCCACCGAGCCCGCAACTGAGCCCGCTACCGAAGCAACTCCCACCGAGCC
>CAMKSB010000186.1 GCA_946415335.1 uncultured Clostridia bacterium | reverse complement strand
TCAGCTTCCGCAACCACGGCGATTTCCACGAGGACTGCGTGAACATCATCATGAAGGATCTGATCCGACTGATGGAACCGAAATATATCGAAGTATGGGGCAAATTTCTTCCCAGAGGCGGCATTTCGATCGACCCCTACTGCAACTACGGCATACCCGGCACCAAGTATGAGCAGCTTGCCTGGGAACGCCTGAGCCGCCACGACCTCTATCCCGAAAAGATTGATAACCGTTAGAAAGGACGAACCCAATGACACCCGAAGATATGCAATTTTACGGCGAATTTGCGCCGGCACTCGAAGCAAACGAGAAGATCATGCTCACCGAGGTACAGCGCATCCTCGACAGCATCAGCACCGACTCCGAAACCAGACTCGCCGAGCACATCAAGAGCCGCATCAAATCAAGCGGCAGCCTTTGTGAGAAGCTCGAACGGCAGGGCTTGCCCGTGTCCGCCGAGAGCGGCTTGCGCGACCTGTCCGATATCATCGGACTGCGCGTCGTCACGCATTTCGTCGGCGACATCTACACCGTGCTCGAAAAGATTGAGAACAGCACCGTCTGGCGCGTCGTCACCGTCAAGGATTACATCGCCAATTCCAAGCCCAACGGTTACCGCAGCCTGCATGTGATACTGGCGCTGCCCTTCGGCGTCGGCGGTATCGAGGAGATCCGGACCGAGATCCAGCTGAGAACCATCGCCATGGATTGCTGGGCGAGTCTGGAACATCAGCTGAAATACAAGAAAAACATCGGCAACACCGAACTGATCGTCAGCGAACTCAAGCGCTGCGCGGACGAAATGGCGTCCACCGACCTGAGCATGCAGACCATCAGAGATTTGATTCACAAGGGGGATTGACATGAAAGTATTATACGCAGAGGACGAGCGCCAGCTCTCCGTCGCCGTGACGGAGATCCTCAAAATGGAGGGCTTCGAGGTCACGCCGGTCTATGACGGCGGCGAAGCCTGGAAAATGGTGCAGAAAAACTATTACGACGTGGTGATCCTCGATATTATGATGCCCGTCATGGACGGCATCGAAGTGCTTCGCCGTATGCGCGAGAGCGAGAACTTTACCGCCGTCCTCATGCTGACGGCAAAGGCGACCGTCGACGACCGCATCACCGGACTGACCGTCGGCGCCGACGATTACTTAGGCAAGCCCTTCGCCATGAAGGAGCTTGTCGCGCGTATCCAGTCGCTGCTCAGGCGCAACGGCAGCTACCGCCAGGAGACCATGCGCGTCGCCAATATCGAGCTCGACTGCGCGTCCGGCGAACTCAAATCCGACAAGGGCAGCCTGCGATTGAGCAGTGCCGAGGTAGAACTGCTCTCCTTCCTCATCAAGAATCCCAACGCCTTTTTCACCTGCGACCAGCTCAATGAGCGCGTCTGGCAGGGAAGAGAGAGCGCCCAGAAGGCGGAGCTTTACGCCTTCTATCTCAAAAATAAATTGCGCCAGATCCACGCCAAGCCGCAGATCAAGGCGGAACAGGATCGCTACGCGTTAGGAGTGGAAGAGGCATGAAGAAGCTGCGCCGTGAATTTGTGGTAGCCGTTTTTCTGTCAGTGACCCTTGTGTTCGTGCTGTCCATTGCCGTCACCAGCCTTTGGATGGTGCGCAGCAACAATCATTCCGCCGACATCATCACCAAGATTCTGGTCAAGAACAAGGGCGATTTTCCGGTCGTTGACCGCAACGGAACGCCGGAGGAAAAAGAACTGATCGATCTCTATCATCTTACGGAGGAATCCCCCTACCGCTACCGTTATTTCGTTGTCTTCCTCAAGAACGGCGAGGTGAACGACCTCGACTTTTCCCACATCGTTTCCGTCGACGTAGACTATGCGACCGAAGCGACCAAAAAGGTGCTGCATCACCGCAGCGATACCGGCTTCTACGACGACTACCGCTACCGCGTTTCCGAGGACAAATCCATGGTGGTTTTTCTCGACGTCAGCATGGAGATCGCTTCGGAAAAAACGCTGCTGACCATCATGGGCATTGTCGCGGCGGCGTTTATCGCGTTGATCACGATCGTATTCGGCTTTGTGTCCAAGCGCGTCGTCCGTCCGTTTGAGGAAAACAGCCGCATGCAGAAGCAGTTCATCACCGACGCGAGCCACGAACTGAAAACCCCGGTGGCGATCATTTCCGCCAATGCCGAGGTGCTTTCCTATAAGTACGGCGAGAGCGAGTGGATCGATAACATCACCACCCAGACAGAGCGCATTGCCGGATTGGTCAACGAACTGCTCACGCTCAACCGTCTGGAGGAAATCGAGAACAACGTCGACATTTCGCCCGTCAATCTCAGCGAGATCCTCAACCGCACGGCGGATGAATTCTCCGAGGTGTTCAGCGGCAAAAACGTCACCGTTACCCGCGAGATCCCTGCTGATCTGACGATCAACGGCAATCCCGACCAACTCACGCGTCTGGTGTCCGTCTTGGTGGAAAACGCCTCCAAGTATGTCACCGAAGGCGGCGAGGTGCGCCTGTCACTCAAAAAAGACCTGCGCAATGTCACCATGACCATCTTCAACACCGCCGAACTCGATGAGAACGCCGATTACAGCCACCTGTTCGACCGCTTCTATCGTCCCGATCAGTCGCGGACGTCCAAAACCGGCGGCCACGGCATCGGACTTTCCATCGCCAGACGCATCGCCGTCCTGCACAACGGCAGTATCCAGGCGATCCCCGAAAAGGACGGACTCGCCTTCCGTGTAAAGCTGTCAACGCGACTGAAATCCGGAAATAAGAAAAAACTGTAACTTACGAAACGCCGGCGTTTGCTCCGGCGTTTTCTTTTGTGCAAAACCACCATAAAATAATCATAAAATTCTACAATAGAAACAGATTCCGAACAGAACTTATTTCGAAATAAGAATTAAAATCATGACTTTTCTATGATAAAATAAGATGATAA
>CAMKSB010000185.1 GCA_946415335.1 uncultured Clostridia bacterium | reverse complement strand
ACGACGGCTGAACAAACCACTCAAAGTCCGGAGCGCAGTTATATCCTGAACACCCACACTCACCGTTTTCACTATCCCGACTGTCCGTCCGTCAAGAAAATGAAAGAAACCAACAAGCAGGAGTTTTACGGAACGCGCGAAGCGGTGATCGACGAAGGTTATCAGCCCTGCGGTCAGTGCCAGCCTTGATGAAACGAAAAAACAACTTTGTTTATTTTGCGGCTTGACAATATCTCCTTGCGGGTTTATGCTTATAATAGCGAAATCAAGTAAGGAAATGTGTATGAAATATTTTATCGACTTTGAAGCCTCGCAGTTTGCCGAGGAAATCATCTCGGTCGGCTGTGTGGACGAGCTGGGCAGGAGCTTTTATTCGCTGGTGCGTCCGCGGCGTCCGCAAAAGGTGACGGGATTCATCACCAATCTCACCGGCATCACGCGCGACGAGGTGCTCGTGGCTCCGTCTGCCGACGACGTTTTTGAGGCGTTCTACCGCTGGCTCGACAAGGACGAGGCGATCGGCTTTTATTGCTACGGCGACTGCGACAGGCGCTTTGCGCTCAACACCATCGCCGGTGTTAGGTGCTTTGACGCGCAGCTCTCTCTCAGCCTGATCATCGCCACTATGAGTGATTTTTCCGCAGATCTGCGCCGTCATTTCAAGATGAAACGCTCCATCGGACTTGCCAAGGTGGTGTCCTACTACCGCGGCGAGGAGGTCATCCAGCGCCATAATTCCCTCGACGACGCGCGCTATCTCCGCGAGGTCTATCTGCGCTCGCAGAACGAGATCATTGATACCTGTCCCTTTGAAGAACCGCCCAAGCCGGAGGTCGAGGTGGTACATACCGGCAAACGGAGCGTCAAGGCGACGCGCGGCAGCACGGAAATGACCTTTGCCAGCTGCGGCAAGGCGGCGGAATGGATCGCCAAAAACCTGCTCAAGCGCGGCATCACCGTCCGGGAAAAACAGAATATCAGCAACAAGATCTCCCTCGCCATCGAGCGTCAAAAGCCCTACAGCGGCTACACTTGGACAAAGCCGACGCCGGAGGAAAATACATAATAATACTATTCTCTAATAAAATCCTTTAACATCTGCCGTGTAAAATTTCGCATAACTGCGTTGTCGTCCTCGGAATCCGTCAGGATTCCTGCGTCCTCCGCCTTGTTCTGCGGAATTTTCCATCGACATCTGTTTTAAAGTCTTTTATCAAAGAATAGTATAAAACAACGCCGACTTATCTGAGCCGGCGTTTTATCATGCGGTTTATTCCGCAGAAGCGGTTTCTACAAAATATTCCTTGACGTTGAGGACGGTTTCGCCGTCGATCTGCAGGGCGACCGGACGGTCGAATTCTACGTGAACCTTTTTGCCGGACATGATGCGGACGATCTTTGTTTTGTTGACGTGCTCGCCCTTGAAGATCGTCGGGAACGCCGCCAGTGTCGCGATCTTGCCGGCGCCGTACATCACCATGGTGGTGACGGTGCGCTCGGGGTTCAGTCTGTCCTGATTGGGCGTCGCCATCATGCCGCCGCCGTAGAATCTGCCGTTCATGGTGGGAGCCAGCCAACACCTGTCATACTCGGTCGTCACGCCGTCCACTGTCACCTTCGCGTGGGTCGGCTTATAGTGGAACAACAGTCCTTTGATCGCGATGGCGGTGTAGTTGATCTCCTTGCCGCCGAATTCAGCGCGCTGTTTGTCGCCTTCCTCGCAGCAGTAGCCGTCGATGCCGTAACCGATACCGTTGATGAATTTTCTGGTCACGCCGTTGACTGTTACCTTGGGCAGCTTGACAAGATACTGGTTGATCTTTGCAGGCGCGTCTCCAGCTTTTTTGCCGAGGTCGTTCCAGAAATCGTTGCCGGTTCCGGTCGGATAATAGTAGATGGGATTCGGCACGTTCTCGCAATCGACCTCGTTGACAAGGAAATTCAGCGTGCCGTCGCCGCCGCAGAGCACGACCTCGTCATCGGGCGCAATGCTCTTGAACAGCTCCTCGTAGGTGGAGAACTCGTTGAGCTCCTTGTAGATGAGGTTTTTGTTCGTCCAGAGCTCCTTGATCTTGAAGGCGCCTGTCGCGCCGTGGTTGTTGTTTGATTTCTTGTTATAGATGACATAAGTGTTCATTCTGCGTTTCCTCCCAAATCCTTCATCATGATGTCGGCGATGGTGTCGCCCAGCTCGGCAGTCTTTTTGCCCTTGATCTCCTCGGCACTGAGCACCTGTGCGATATGCATTTCCACATGGCTTTTATGCCACGGGTAGTTTTTCTGGATGTCATACGTTCCCTGAACGGTCATCACGACGATCGGCACGTTCGCCTTCTGCGCGATCTTGAATACCGCCGTGTGGAACGGCAGGAGCCCTTCGCCGTAATTGCGCGTTCCCTCGGGATAGACCGCCACGGAAGCCACGTCGTCCTCGATCAGCTTGACAGCGCGGTTGATCGTCTTGACCGCCTTGCGCGGATTTTCGCGGTCGATCGGCAAAAAGCAGCAGCGGTGGATGATCCTGCCGTAGACCGGTATCTTGAAATTCTCCGGCTTGGAGATGAAAGAGAGATTCTCCTTGGCAAAGACGTGCCATGTGAGGATCGGATCAAATTTCGAGCGGTGGTTGCATACCAGCAGAAACCGTCCCTCCGGCAGCTTTTCCTTGCCGGTCACGTTGATGTGGATCCGCAGCAGCCATACCGCGATGGCAGTGGAATTGTTCAGCAAAAACCGGAAATACTTGCTGTCGCGGTCATACTCCTTTTCCATGCGGACAAAGAGCAGCCCGTTGATGAACAGAAAAATAAAGTACAGCGGCAAAAACGCGAGCGCCGCGATCACGATCCAAAAAATTATCCAAAAAACGTTCATAGTACCCTCCGTGTGACAGGATAATTTAATTATATACAAGAAGGGAGAAAAAATCAAGGCAATACCGCA
>CAMKSB010000184.1 GCA_946415335.1 uncultured Clostridia bacterium | reverse complement strand
ACCGAAGTTATCCGTCAGATGAACCTGTCTGCACGGAGACAGTGCCCACCGGCACCTAGGCTACGGGGTTGCGTTTGCCGAGGAATACGACCGCGAGCATACCGGAACCGACGTGAGCGCCGATAACGGGGCCGATGTCGCAGATCTGGACGTCCTTGCACATGCCCTTGATCTCCTTGCGCAGCGCCTTGGCGCCCTCGATATTGTCGGCATGGGCGACGAATACCGTCGACTTTTTCAGATTCTCGCCGTCGCGCTTGAGGTATTTGATGAGCGTGCTGTTGACGTTGCTCTTTCCGCGGATCTTGCCGACGTTGATGAGCTTGCCGACCTCGTCGCAGCTGATGAGCGGCTTGATCTGCAGCGCCTTGCCGAAGGTTGCCGCCACGGACGAGATCCTGCCGCCGCGTTTGAGCTGGTCAAGATCGTCCACGATGAACCAGTGCGCTACCTGATGCTTGGTGGTCTCGATATAGTCGATCAGCTCGTCCATCGAAGCGCCCTCGGCGTATTTCTTGCCGGCGAGATAGATCAGCAGACCGAGACCGGCTGAATCACAGCAGGAATCCAGTGCGACGATCTTTCTTTTGGGATATTTCTCGCGCAGCTCCTCAACGGCGATCATGCAGGTGTTGAAGGTACCGCTCAGACCGGTGGAGATACCGGTGTAGAGCACGTTCTTGCCGGCTCTGAGGTAGCGCTCAAAGTAACTCTTGAATGATTCCACGTTGATCTGCGTTGTTTTGGGATAAACGCCGTCGCGGATATACCGATAGAACTCGTCGAGCTCCATCATACGGCAGTCGGGGTAATGCAAAAAGGTCTTGTCCTCAATCTCAAATTCCATGGGGAGAACCACTACTCCGGTTTCGTCAACCTGCTTTTGGGTAAGGTCGCAGGAAGCGTCGGTCATCAGTACATAATCCATAATATCGTCCTCCGTTAGTTTTTTATCAATCCTATTTTATCAAATCAAAAGGCAAAAGTCAATGCATATTCATATCCGTTCCGGCATAGGATTCAGGGGAGTGAGAAGCATGAAATGCAGACTGACAGAAATGCGGCGCAAGGAAGTGATCAGCGCGGTCGACGGCGCGCGTATCGGATACGTAGATGACATATTGTTGGAAACAAAAAGCGCAAAGATTGTAGCTTTTGTAATATTTGGACGAAATTTCTTCTTTGGAATATTCGGAAAAAGCGAGGATTTTATTATTCCGTGGGAGAAAATACAGTTGATCGGCGAAGACGCGGTGATCGTCTCGTGTCCGCCGCCCGTGACGGCAAAAAAGCCCCGAAAATGGCTATTTTTCGGGAAAAATTGAAATTTTTTGAATTTTTCACGATTCAGCGGATTCTACTAGATTATGAAGATAATTTTGTAAATAATACACAAAGGATTATTTCGTAATGAAATTAAAAAGCCTAATTGTAACACGCTTGTAATCAAGGTTACAAGCCGATTCAGAGGGGTCGACTTGCAATTTGCAAAAAAGTATGTTTTAATACAGTTGATGTTGTGTGTTTGATAAAATTTAACGACTAAAGACATCGCGTCTGCGAGTCCCCCATGCGTATATATATTATATACATATATATGTGCACGGGTGCGGACGCGGGAATCAAAGGGAGGACAAATTTTTGAGAGCGACAAATAAGAGACACTATGGAAGTGAAAAGCGATACGCTAAGACACAGCCCGGCAAAGCAACCAAAACCGCAAAGACCCGTAAGGGCGTAAAGGCAGCGTCATTTGCCTGCGCGGCAGTTCTCGCGACCGCGGCACTGGTCATTCCGACCACGACGCTGGCACCCAATGTCGACGCGTATGAGGACAGCAAGGCAGCGTCCCTTGCAGTTGGCAACATCGACCGTTTCAGCACGGTCATCCGCGACAACTGCATCTCGCTGACCACCATGCCCTTTACCGAGCTGAGCGCTGCCACAGTGCAGACAACGCAGGCGGCAACCGAAGCCAAGAAAACGGAAGCTGCCACAGAAAAGGTTACTGAAAAGAAGGAAGAATCCACCAAGGCGACCGAGGCGAAGAAGACCGAGGAATCCAACAAGGAGACCGAGAAGTCCGAGACCAAGGAAACCAAGGCTAAGGCAACGGAGAAGAGCGAAAGCCCCAAGAAGAGCGAGTCCGTCAGCCATGACGACTATGATTATGATTACAGCGACAGCTCCTCCGGATATGAAGCTCCGAGCTATTCCACCGGATACCTTGTGAGCATTCCCAACCCCGACACCGGCTACAGCCCCTCGATGGTGAGCCTGTCCTCTTACGACAGAGCGAAACTCGAGAGACTTGTCATGGGTGAGGCAGGTACCATGGGTTACACCGGCTGCGCGCTCGTAGCGCAGTCCATCAGAGACGCAATGAACCGTTCAAACACATCGTCCATTGACCAGATTATCTCGCAGTACCAGTATTTCGGCGACACCGATATCGAGCCGAATGCGGACGTCAGAAACGCCGTTTCGTTCATCTTCGACCAGAACGGCTCCGCGGTACAGCACCGTGTTCTTTGCTTCTACATCGGCTACAGCTCCTGGCACGAAACTCAGACGTTCCTCACAGAGCTGGGCGGCGTACGTTTCTTTGACCTGAACGTAGCTTAATCAGAAAACCAAGCGCTTTTCGGAGTGCTTGGTTTTTTATTGTTCAGTGGCAAGTGGTAAGTGATAAGTGGCAAGTGATAAGTGATAAGTGGTAAGTGGCAAGTGATAAGTGGTTAGTGGCTAGTGGTTAGTGAATGGTGTCATTCTGAGCGAAGCGAAGAATCTCATGCAGAACCTTTCTGCGTAATAAACGCTGTTAGCGAGCAGAATCTTTTCCTCTGCTTCACTTACCACTTGCCACTAAACACTTATCACTCAAAATTCTTTAAAAAACCCTTGATTTTTCCGGATTCTGTGGTATAATATTAGAGCAATTCGCACG
>CAMKSB010000183.1 GCA_946415335.1 uncultured Clostridia bacterium | reverse complement strand
AAGGCGGAGAAAGTGCCCACCGGCACTTATTGGAAATTGATTTCGCCGTCGTACTTTTTCTTGAAGATGTCGAAGATCTTGTCGAGCAGTTCCTCGTCGTCGATGCTGACGTATTCCTCGGTCTCGTCGTCGATGACGTTGATCTTGAGGATAACGACCTCGTCGGCGTCCTCATCATTTTCGATCAGCACGATGAACTCCTCGCCCTCGTACTCGATGACGTCCAGGAACTCAAATTCGACTTCGTTGCCCTCTTCATCCTCCAGGGTGATCAGGGTGCCTTCGTTGTCCATCTCGTCCATAATCATTTCGTCTGCCATAATCTATTCCTTCCTTTCTAAAGGTATCTACCTCTGAGATATATCAAGTATAACACAGAAAGCGGAAAAGTCAAGAGAAGATAGCGGTAAGTTATCAGTTGTTTGTTATTCGGTAAGCGCTGACTCAATGACGATAGTTTTCCGTAGGGGACGGGTTCCTACACGTCCCGCTGAACCAAACGTCAGGCATTTCGGGACGTCAGGGATGCCGTCCCCTACGGTTAGGTTTATTGAATAAATCAAACTGTGTATTATTCAGTGTTTACTTCGTTATTACTCACTTACCACTTGCCACTTATTACTTATCACTTCTTGCTCAAATACTCGTCGATCGCCGCCGCCGCGGTTTTTCCGGCTCCCATTGCCAGAATGACCGTCGCCGCGCCGGAGACCGCGTCGCCGCCGGCAAAAACGCCCTCTCGCGTGGTCGCGCCGTGCTCGTCCGCGACGATACCGCCCCAGCGCTGAGTCTCC
This sequence comes from uncultured Clostridia bacterium, assembly GCA_946415335.1. Lineage (GTDB taxonomy): Bacteria > Bacillota > Clostridia > Oscillospirales > Acutalibacteraceae > Ruminococcoides. Next base: position 2,253 of record CAMKSB010000183.1, on the reverse strand, counting down.
AAGCCCTTGGTGGTGGACTTGATCAGGGGATTCGGCGAAGTGCCGATCGCCATGATGACCGCGTCCACGTCGAGCAGCTCCTCGCTGCCTTCTACGGGTACCGGTCTGCGCCTGCCGCTGGCGTCGGGCTCGCCGAGCGCCATTTTCTGGATACGCATGCCGGTGACAAATTCGTTTTCGTCGCCGAGGATCTCGAGCGGATTGCTGAGCATGTGGAACACCACGCCCTCTTCCTTGGCGTGCTCGATCTCTTCGGCACGCGCCGGAAGCTCCTCCTCGCTTCTTCTGTAAACGATATACACCGTATCGGCGCCCAGACGCATGGCGGAACGCGCCGCGTCCATCGCGACGTTGCCGCCGCCGACAACGGCGACACGCTTGGCGTGCATGATCGGGGTGGCGGCGTCTTCCTTGTACGCTTTCATCAGATTGGTACGGGTGAGGAACTCGTTGGCGGAATACACGCCGCAGAAATTCTCGCCCGGGATATTCATAAATCGCGGCAGTCCGGCGCCGGTGCCGATAAACACGGCTTCAAAGCCCTGCTCGTCCATCAGCTCGTCGATGGAGAGCACCCTGCCGATGACCATGTTGGTCTCGATCTTCACGCCCAGCTTGCGCAGGGTGTCGACCTCCTGCTGCACGATGGACTTCGGGAGACGGAACTCCGGAATGCCGTAGACAAGCACGCCGCCGGCGAGGTGAAGCGCCTCGAATACCGTGACGTCGTAGCCTTTCTTGGCGAGGTCTCCGGCGCAGGTGAGTCCGGAAGGACCGGAGCCGATGACCGCGACCTTTCTGCCGTTGGAGACAGGCTTGCTGACCGCCGATTCCTCCTGCGCGTTGTGCCAATCGGCGACAAAGCGCTCGAGTCTGCCGATGCCGACGGGCTCATCCTTGATGCCGCGCACACAGCGCGCCTCGCACTGGCTCTCCTGCGGACAAACTCTGCCGCAGACAGCCGGAAGGGAGCTGGACTGATGGATCACGTCGTAAGCCTGCTCAAAATTGCCGGCGGCGACCTCTTTGATAAAATCGGGGATCCGGATATGCACGGGGCAGCCGGACACGCAGGGACGGTGCTTGCAGTTGAGGCAGCGCGTGGCTTCCTCCATGGCGACCTCCTTCGTGTAGCCGGTGGCTACCTCCAGAAAATTGCGTTTTCTGATCTCGGCGGGCTGCTTGGGCATTTCCGCCTTTTTCGGAGACATGTTGGGCATCTTACTCAACCTCCTTTTGGAACAGGTTGCAGGCTTCCTCGTAGGCATGGCGCTCGAATTCGCGGTACATCGCGCCGCGTTTCATCGCCTCGTCAAAATCGACCCGGAAGCCGTCAAAGTCGGGGCCGTCGACGCAGGCGAATTTCGTTTCGCCGCCGACGGTCAGGCGGCAGCAGCCGCACATGCCGGTGCCGTCGATCATGATCGGGTTCATGGAGACCGTGGTCGGCACTTCATGGGGCTTGGTGGTCTTGACGACGAATTTCATCATGATCAGCGGACCGATCGCGAACACCATATCATAAGCCTCGCCGCCGGAGATCAGCTGCTCGAGCGGCAGGGTGACAACGCCCTTGTCGCCGGCGGAGCCGTCGTCGGTCATGAGGAAGAATTTGTCGGAGCACGCCTTGAATTCGTCCTCCAAAATCACCAGATCCTTGTTGCGGAAACCAATGATCGAGTGGACCTCGCAGCCCATCGCCTTGAGCTTTTGCGCCACGGGCAGGGCGATCGCGCAACCGACGCCGCCGCCGACCACACAGACCTTCTTCATGCCGTCCACCTTGGTGGGCTGTCCGAGAGGGCCTACAAAATCGCACAGGCAGTCGCCGACGTCCAGCATACTCAGGCGCTTGGTGGTCGCGCCGACGATCTGGCAGATCACGCGGACGGTGCCTTTTTCGCGGTCATAACCCGAAATCGTCAGAGGAATGCGCTCGCCGTCCTTGTCGGCACGGAGAATGACGAACTGTCCCGGCTCGGCTTTTTTGGCGATCAGCGGCGCGTCGATGTCAAACAGCATGACGGTGGGATTCAGCTGCCGCTTGTTGATGATTTCATACATAAGGGTTCTCTCCTCTGCTTCGGGATTCATAATTATATTCCATTTTATCAAATCATCGGCATTTTTGCAAGTTTTGAAAGTGAATCTTTCATTTCTTATGAGATTTCTGTAAAAAGCCCTTGGCTTGCGCCGAATATTTGGTTAGAATTCTGGTGACAGACGTGCAAAAATACGTTTCTGTACAAACAG
>CAMKSB010000182.1 GCA_946415335.1 uncultured Clostridia bacterium | reverse complement strand
AGAAGGCAAAGCTGCTCTACGATTTCCTCGACAGCTCCGAGATGTTCAAGGGCACCGTTGTTCCCGAGGATCGTTCTCTGATGAATGTTCCCTTCGTTACCGGCGACGCCGATCTCGACGCGAAGTTCGTCAAGGAATCCACCGAGGCAGGTCTGGTGAACCTCAAGGGTCACCGTACCGTCGGCGGCATGAGAGCTTCCATCTACAATGCAATGCCCTACGAGGGTGTTGTCGCGCTGGTTGACTTCATGAAGAAGTTCGAAGCAGAGAATAAGTAATAATCAAATCTGACAGGGCGATCCGAGGCGGTCGCCCTGCAAATCATAATGAAAAGGATGATTTTTCCATGTACAACGTACTGAAATTAAATAAAATCGCCGCTATTGGCACCGAGCGTCTCGGCGCTGACTACAACTGCGCTGACGCGGTAGAGAATCCCGACGCGATCCTCGTTCGTTCCGCTGCCATGCACGACATGGAGTTCGGCAGCAACCTTCTCGCGATCGCCAGAGCAGGCGCAGGCACCAACAACATCCCCAAGGACAAGTGCTCCGAGCAGGGTATCGTCGTATTCAACACCCCCGGCGCCAACGCCAACGCCGTAAAAGAACTGGTGCTCGCCGGTCTCCTGCTTTCTTCCAGAAAGATCGTCGAGGGTATCGACTGGGCTAAGACGCTCAAGGGCAACGGCGACGCTGTCGGCAAGATGGTCGAAAAGGGCAAGAGCCAGTTCGTCGGTCCCGAGATCAGCGGCAAGACGCTCGGCGTTATCGGTCTGGGCGCTATCGGTATTCTGGTAGCCAACGCGGCTGTCGCTCTCGGCATGAAGGTCATCGGTTTTGACCCCTTCATGTCCGTTCCCAACGCACTCAAGCTCAATCCTCACTTCCGCTTCATGAAGAGCAACGAGGAAGTCATGACCAACTGCGATTACCTCACCATCCATGTTCCGCTCACTCCCGAGACCAAGGATATGGTCGACGCAGAAGTAATCGAGAAGATGAGAGACGGCATTCGCATCCTCAACTACAGCCGCGACGGTCTGGTGAACTGCGATGCGGTTCTGGCTGCTCTCAAAACCGGCAAGGTCGCTAAGTATGTGACCGATTTCGGCAACGATCAGATCCTCGGCGAGGAGAATGTTATCGTTCTGCCGCATCTCGGCGCTTCCACTCCCGAATCCGAGGATAACTGCGCGATCATGGCTTGCGACCAGATCAAGGAATATCTGGAGAACGGCAACATCATCAACTCCGTCAACTATCCGAACGTCACCGCTGCAAAAGTCGGCGACAAGAGAATTTGCGTGCTCCACAAGAATGTTCCCGAAATGATCCAGAACGTTCTCGTCGAGATCAAGGCGAACGTTGTCAACATGGCGAGCAAGACCCGCGGCGACTACGCTTACACGATCATCGACATCAACGGCGACGCTGCTACCGAGAAGCTCGAAGCGATCGACGGCGTTGTCAGAGTTCGCGTGATCTGATCAAAAAAACAGAAAAAAGCAAACCGGCTCGATCTCTTCGAGCCGGTTTCAGTTTGTCGAAAAAGTAACTTTTGTCTTTCTATGATGGTAAAATTTTAATGCCGCATGGAAGCCTTCCCCCGAGGGGAAGGTGTCGCGGCACCAATATAAACGTTGTTTTAATTGATATTGATGGGTGCCCTCATCCGTCACAATGCCGCTCAGCTTTGCAATTTACCGACCTTCATCGGTACCAAGCCGTGTGATTTCGGAAAAAGAGATATCAGGCATTGTGCCACCTTCCCCTCGGGGGAAGGCTTGCGCTTTGTCAAACGTTGTCTTGAGAAAATTTCATTTGAACTTTTTCTACAGTCTGAAACCGGCTCGATTTTCGAGCCGGTTTTTTCAATCTAATAACGTCAACATATCCGGAAAGACGCTCAGGGTGCGTCGGAGGATACCGTTCATATAGGCGATCGCGGTGCCGTAGTTGGTGAAGGGAACGCCGCTGTCCTCGGAGAATTGGCGGCGGTAGCGCATTTCGCGTTCGTTGAGCATACAGCCGCCGCAGTGGATAACGAGTTTGTAGGGGCTCAGATCCTCCGGGAAGCCCTTGCCGGAGCTCGTTTCGAGGATCAGCTCCTTGCCGGTGTAACGGCGCAGCCAGTTCGGCAGCTTGACAGTGCCGATGTCGTCGCACTGGCGGTGATGGGTACAGCCCTCGGAGATCAGCACCTTATCGCCGTCCTGTAATTGCTCGATTGCAGCAGCGCCTTTGACGGCGGTTTCCAGAAAGCCCTTGTAACGCGCCATCAAAATCGAAAAGGAAGTCAGCGGAATGCTTTCCGGTACAATTTCCTTGACCTTGCCGAACGCCTGGCTGTCGGTGATCACCAGCTTCGGCGTTTTGCCAAGTGATTGCAGCAGATCGCTCAGCTCGCTGTCGCGTACCATCAGCGCTGACGCACCTTTGTCGAGCAGATCGCGGATGGTCTGCTGCTGCGGCAAAATCAGTCTGCCCTTCGGCGCGGCCTTGTCGATCGGTATGACCAGAATCGCCAAGTCGCCGGTCTCCACCAGATCGGAACAGAGCACGCGGCCGTCGTTGTCCGCCTTTGTCATCTGTGCCATATGCTCACGCAGATCGTTGATCTGCAAGCCGGTCACGGCGCTGACGGCGATGCCGTCGTCATAGGTTCTCACCCCTGCCAAGTCGCTCTTATTGTAGGCGACAAGGTAGGGGATATTTTTTTCTCTGAAAAGAGCGAGCATTTCCTCGTCGGCGGCAGTCTTGCCAACGGTCGCGTCGACCACCAGGATCGCCAAGTCCACGCGGTTGAGCACCTGACGGGTGCGCTTGACGCGCATTTCGCCGAGAGCGCCTTCGTCGTCAAAGCCGGGCGTGTCGATGATCATCACGGGACCCAGCGGCAGCAGCTCCATCGCCTTGCTGACCGGGTCGGTGGTGGTGCCCTTCACGTCGGACACCACGGAGACCGGCTGGTTGGTCACCGCGTTGACAACGCTGGACTTTCCGGCGTTGCGCCTGCCGAAAAAGCCGATATGAACCCTCTCGCCGGAGGG
>CAMKSB010000181.1 GCA_946415335.1 uncultured Clostridia bacterium | reverse complement strand
GTATTGACAAGTAAACTTGGCGGTGCTATAATAATGACAATAAAACTTGGCAAAGAAAGCCGAAGGAGTTGTTGTTATGAATAAGGAAGAAATTTTAAAGATGGCGCAAACCGAAAACAGGGGAAAGGATGTCGCTGACCTCGACGCGCAGAGAACAGGTGCGTATTTTGCGTACATCATCGGCATTTGTCTGATCGTCGCGGTTGATATTGTCGAGGGAATCGTCCTTCACCGCATCAGCTTCGGCTGCAATATGGCAATGTTTGTAATGGCGTTTGTCGCCTTTTTTACAAAGTTCCGTATTCGCAGAAAGAAGCACGAGCTTTTTGTCGCGATCGCCTACGGAATCGGAGCGGTTGTTTGGACAGTGCTGTGGATCATGCAGCTTTGCGGGGTGTTGTCATGACAGATAACGGTCTGGTGCTGAAAAACAACCTCGCCGCGATCCGCAAGGAGAAAAAGTTATCTCAGGCGGAGCTGGCAAAAATCGTGGGCGTGTCGCGCAATACCATCAGCTCCATCGAGACAGGTCAGTTCAACCCGACCGCTAAGCTGGCGTTGATTCTCTGTATCGCGCTGGACAAGAAGTTTGAGGAAATCTTCTATTTCTGATGGAATAGCAGGCTATTGCAGCAAAAACTTTGTTTTTCAACGATTATCTTTTTCGCCCTTGAATTTCCGCGCGACGTTCAAGCCTGATTTCATCACCGTTCCGCGCTGGACGACGGAGGAACCGAAGCGGCTGCGGATGGAATCGAGCGTTTTGTCCAGCTTTTCATCGCGTTCGTTACTTGGTTTTTCTGTTTCTCCGAACAGCGACATCTGTACCGAGGCGGTTTTATCCTTTGTGAGATTGGACAGCGTGATGCTGATCAAGCGCAGCGGACGGTGGTTTTGCCACATTTCGCCGAGCAGCTTCTTTGAAGTTTCATAAACAGCTTTGGTGGTGTCGATGGGGGAAGGGAGCTGACATTGGTGCGACTTGTTCTTGAAATCGAGGAAGCGGATGGACACGGCTACGCTGTATGCCCTCGCGTTATCGCTGCGCATGTGGCGCGATACGCTGTCGGCAAGAGCGAGCAGGATCGCGTGCGCCTGTTCATCAGTCTTGACGTCGTCCTCCAGGGTGACGGAGTTGCTGTAGCTTTTAGCTTCCTCGCGTTCGGCGCGGACAGGACTTTTGTCAATGCCGTTCGCATAGTTATGGCACTGTATGCCCATCTTATCACCGAGCAGACCGCGAAGCGCGTTTACGTCAAACGCCGCTAATTCACCGATAGTTTTGATACCGAGCTTTGTCAGTTTATTGGCTGTTGCACCGCCGATAAAGAGCAGATCGCCCACCGGCAGCGGCAACATTTTCGTCGGGATCTCATTGGGAAAGAGCGTGTGTACCCTGTCGGGCTTTTCAAAATCGCTCGCCATCTTCGCGCACAGCTTGTTTTCACCGATACCGACATTGACGGTGAAGCCCAGCTCGTCGCGGATCTTATTCTTGATCTCATAGGCGAGCGCGATCGGGTCGGGATAGATGTGCTCCGTTCCCGTGAAATTAAGAAAGCACTCATCAATCGAAAACTCCTCGACCACAGGCGCATAAGCGCGGCAGATATCCTTGAACGCCTTCGAGCAGGCTGCGTATAGCTTGAAATCCGGCGGCGCGATCATAAGCGAAGGACACTTTCGTAACGCCATACCGATCGGCTCGCCGGTTTTGAAATTGAATTGTTTCGCAGGGATCGATTTAGCCAACACAACACCGCGCCGACTCTTTGGACTGCCGCCGATGATAGACGGGATCAGCCGCAGGTCATCTTCGCCGTTTTTGACGCGGCGGGTGGATTCCCAAGAGAGAAACGCGCTGTTGACGTCGATGTGAAAAATTAACCGTTTCATAGGTTTATTATACCTTTCATCAAAAGGAAACGCAAGCGGAATCTGATCAGTTAATCATACGATTGTTTTCTAAGCAGCGTCAAGGCAATGGGCAAGTGATTTTTGCTGTAAATCAGGTTATTTTCGATTATCTGTTGACTTTGCATAACGCGATATTGTACAATGGTATCATCAGGAAAAGTTCATTGCAAGGAGGCATGACACATGAAAAAGACCGGAAAAGCATTCGTAAAAATCTTAGCGATCGCCCTCGCTCTCTGCGTTTTGCTCGGCGCATTCCCCGTGATGAGCGTTTCGGCGGAAACCGAATACAGTATCAGCTTCAACTTTAACCGTTCCTACGGCAATGTCAGAAAAAGCCACAATTATCAGCCCACTCCGGGAGCTGATTCGGAAATCTTTGTTTTTCCCGATGAAGGCATCGTGGCGGCGTCTCTCGTCATCACGGACGTAACCAACGAGCAGACGATCGAGTACCGGCAAACCGGAAAACTCTACGATCCCCAAGGCAATGAGATCGGCTTCAGAATCAAATTTGTCATGCCGGAAGGCAATGTGGTCATCGACACGGATTTTCAGGTGGATAACGCCAACGGTTACTACAGCCTGAATTACGAGATTATCGGCGGCGGTTCGGCAAAATTCTGGAGAAACGGCTTCAACGTCATGTATGCGGTCGCGCATGTGGGAGACAATCTCATCATATCCGATATCGTCCCCGACAAGGGCTATATTTACGAGGATAAGAGTTACTACACCAATCCCGACGGCAGAAGGGTCGAAATTGACGAGAATGTCGTTTATAAAATGCCCGAAAACGACATCACCATCACGGTCGAGTTTACCAAAGCGTATATCGTCAATGTATCCGCTTCCGGCGGCACGGCAACGGTCCACCGGCATCATCCGTGGTTTTGGCTCGAACTGGAACAGACGCTGGCGCCGGCAGCAACAGAAGGCACCTTGTTGATTGCGTGGCCTGCCCCGGACGAAAATCATCTTAACGACTATGACCTGAAGGTCGTTTCCGCTTCGGGAGAAGAGATCTCATTCGACCGGAATATGGTGTTTCGCATGCCTGCCGAGGATATAACGGTGTATGTTTCCATGCGCAAAGCAAGCTACGACGTTGCCTGCTCTGCCGAAAACGGCACGGTTG
>CAMKSB010000180.1 GCA_946415335.1 uncultured Clostridia bacterium | reverse complement strand
GAACCGAAACCGTCGGCGTCAACTCTGATTTCGGCAAGTTTATCAGTGAATTTGAAAAGCTTCCGGGCAATAATTACCGGGAGAAGGCAGAGGGCTACCTGCTGTCCTGCGGCTTAACAGAGGAAACGCTGGAAAAAATTAAAGACATATTTTTGAACTAAACCCAAACGGCGGTCATCTGACCGCCGTTTTTGCGTGTCGAAAAACTACCGTTTGTCTTATGATGATGGTGGAATCTTTCGCTGAAAATGTAGGGTTTGGTCTTGACCAAACCGGGGTAATAAGCCTAACGTTAGAGCTTTACCCACGGTTCGGGTACGGCTTTGCCCAGACCCCCTCAGTCCCCCTATTAGGGGGCAGAAACAAGACCGAACCCTACAATAATTATTGGATAAAAATGATTCTGTAAATCATTTGTTTACACTTTTTCTATGCCTGTCAAGGGATAAAAAGCGGCATATACTGTACTGTAGGGAGGAAAATACGAACAGAAAGGTGAAAGAATGGAAAACCTCATTATTTTCAATTCCATGACGGCGGCGATGAAGGCGCGCGAGATATTGCGCCGTCACGGGATCGCCACCCGAATGACCAAAACGCCCGGACGGTTTCGCCGCGGAACCTGCAGCTACAGTCTCCGCGTCAAGCCGGATACCGAACGCGCGATAGAGATCCTCGAGAAGCACGGTTTGCCCTTTGCCGGCACAGCCGCTGATGCGCCGTGATGTACCTCGATAACGGCGCGACGACCTACCCGAAGCCCCCGTCGGTGATCCGTGCGGTGGATCAGGCGATGCAGACCGGCGCGAATCCCGGCAGAAGCGGCCACCGTCTGTCGCTGAAATCCGGAGAGCTTGTCTACCGTTGTCGGGAGGAGGTTGCCCGGCTGTTTTCGTTTGACAAGCCCGAAAACGTGATCTTTACCCCCAACTGTACCGCCTCGCTCAACATCGTCATGCAGGGCTTGCTGAAAAGCGGCGACCATGTCGTCATATCCTCGCTGGAGCACAACGCGGTCGTCCGTCCGCTGGAAGCGCTGAAAAAGCGCGGCGTTTCCTATACGGTCGCCCAAGCGGTCGAAGGAGATAACGAAGCGACCATCCGCCGCTTCCGGAGCGCCTTCCGGCAGAACACCCGGCTCTGCGTCTGCACCCACGCTTCCAACGTGTTCGGCGTGCGGCTGCCGGTGGAACGGCTGGCGGCGCTGTGCCATCTCAACGGCGTCTTGTTTTGTCTTGACGCGGCACAGAGCGCCGGCGTGCTGCCGATCACACTGTCGGACAGCAGCATCGACTACCTCTGCGCCGCCGGACACAAGGGCTTGTACGGACCGATGGGCACCGGCATTTTGGTGATCAACAGCGATACCGTCCCGGACAGCCTGATACAGGGCGGCACCGGCAGCTTTTCATCCGACCGGAGACAGCCGGAGGTGCTGCCCGACCGATTTGAGAGCGGTACGCCCAATCTGCCCGGTATCGCCGGACTCGGCGAAGGCGTGCGGTTCGTCCTTCGCAGAGGGACTGCCGCGATCTTCCGCCATGAAATGGCACTGTGTCAGCAGCTCTACCGCAGCCTCGAAAAGACGGACGGCGTCACGCTCTACACGGCATATCCGCAGCCGCGGACGCATGCGCCGGTGCTTTCCTTTAATATAGAGGGAATGGACAGCGAGCAGGTCGCGGAGATCCTCAGCCGTCAGTACGGGATCGCCGTCCGCGCGGGACTGCACTGTGCGCCGCTGGCGCATGAAACCTGCGGTACGGAGGAGACCGGAACCGTCCGCGTCGTGCCGTCGGTTTTCACGCAGCCGCGCCAGATTCAACTTTTTTCGGAAATTGTCAAGAAAATCTCAAAACTTGATAGAAAAAAGGTTGCAAACCTCTAGGAAAATGTGTTAAAATAATAAAGTATAATAAAGTATAATAAAGTAAAGCAAAGGAAAGGAGGAGAATCATGGATTTCTTTGAGCAACTGTTGTCAATTCTGAAAACCATTCAGTTCCGTGACGTCGTGGATATCCTGGCGATCGCGCTGATCATTTTCGGACTGTTCCGTCTGGTGCGCGAAACGCGCGCGATCCAGCTGCTGAAGGGTATTCTGGTTCTCGCTATCATCTATTTCTTCGCTTCACTGTTCCAGCTTGTCATGCTGTCCAGCCTGCTGCGCGTGTTTTTCGAAGCGTCGGTCGTCGTCATCGCGGTCATCTTCCAGCCGGAGATCCGCAAGGCGCTCGAACAAGTCGGACGGAACAAAAACTGGAAGAAATATCTTTCGGTATTCTCCGGCGGCTTTTCCAAGAGCGATGAATGGGAAAAAGCAGTGCGCAAGTCCATCGAGGACGTCGCGGACACCTCCGTTTTGTTCTCCCGTTCCAAAACCGGCGCGCTGCTCGTGTTTGAAAGAGAAACCATGCTTTCCGATATCGCCGCGACCGGCACGATTATCAACGCGGAAACCTCCGTGGCGCTCTTCGGCAATATCTTCTTCAACAAAGCGCCGCTGCATGACGGCGCCAGCATCATCCGCGACGGCAAGCTCTATGCCGCCGGCTGCATCCTGCCTTTGACCGACAACAAAAATGTCGATATGAATCTCGGTACGCGCCATCGCGCGGCGCTGGGAATCAGCGAGCAGAGCGACTGCGTGGTACTGGTCGTCAGCGAGGAGACCGGCGTGATCTCACTTGCCTGCAACGGTGTGCTCACCCGTGATTACACGCGCGAAACGCTGGTGCGCAAGCTCAGCGAGCTGCTGCTTGACGACGAGTCGGAGGAAGAGACCACCTTCCATCGTCTGGGAAGAGGGAGGAGAAAGAAATGAAAAAGCTCTCCCTGACTCAGAAAATTCTTTCAAAGAATTATGTTATCTTTATCATCTCCTTGGTGATCTCCCTTGTCATCTGGGTGTATATGAGCATGAACGCCTCCAATGACACGACGGTCACCATCGCGAACGTCCCGATCCAGATGGAGCTTTCCGAGAGCGCCCGCGATCTGGGACTGCAGATCTTCACAGACGGCACGCAGACGGCTTCCGTCACCGTCACCGGCAACCG
>CAMKSB010000179.1 GCA_946415335.1 uncultured Clostridia bacterium | reverse complement strand
GGCTTCGCGTTGTAAACGACCGCTACGCCGGTGCTGCCGACCTGACCGGAGATGGTGCCGCCGGAAACGGTGAACTTGTTGCCGGTGATCTGGTCAGTATAAGTGCCGGAAGCCATCTTGTTCGCCTTCAGGGAGACATTGCCGCCGCCGTTGAGGTTACAAATCATAACGCCGCTGGTGCCGCGCTCGTTGTATACGATCGAGCCGCTGGAGGACAGATACTCGCTCTGACCGTTGAAGTAGTTCTTGAATACGTTGACGCCCTTGACCTCGGGAGCAGCCCACGCGGTCACATCAGCACAACCGATCTGTCTGCCGAAGTCGTTCGGACGTGCCATGTACATCGCGACGGAATCCGCTCTGGAGCCGACGATCGCCCAAGTTTTTTTGAGGGTGGCGTCGCCCTGTCCGCGGGAGGAACCGTCCGCATATGTATCGTGGGACTCGTTCCAGAGCACCGCGTTCTTGGAGGGTACGCTGCCGTCGTCAAGGCTGTAGTCGGTTCTCTTGGCGCCGTTGGCGTCGTGGCTGTTGACCTTGTTGCGAATATCATTGGATACCTTATTGAGCGTAATGCTCATGTACTTGCAGTACTCATTGATGACGTTCTGACCGCCGCCGGTGCTGTCGAGCACCTCGCCGTAGTAGTAAGGGGTGATGCCCTTCTTGCTCTTGGCGTAGTTGGTGGTCTCGCCGAGCAGTCGGGACCAGAAGTTGGAGCCGGCGTTCTCGTTGTCGTTCGGAACCTCGATGTGCTTCGCGCCGTCAAAGCGGAAGCCGTCTACGCCGCAGTCGATGCATTCCTTCATGAACGCGATCTCATAGTTCTGGATCTTGGAGTTGCCGGTGTTCAGGTCGGGAAGACCGCCCATGCAGTTGTGGGTGATGTCCCAGCGGCTGTTCCAGTTGGATGTATTCTGATAGATGGAATGCCAGCAGCTGTTGTCATTGCGGATATCTGCCGGAATCGTGTTGGACAGGGTATTGTCGCCGGCGTTCGCCATGTGGTTGAGCACCGCGTCGACTACGACCTTGACGCCGTACTTGTGCGCCTCGTTGCACATCGCGGTGAAATCCGACTTGTTGCCGAGGGCGTTCTGACCGTTGGTGTCGATCTTGAAGTTGGAGGGCTGATAGTATACCCACCAGCTGCCCTGCATGGTCTTGCCTTGGGTGGATTCCTTGATCGTCTGGATCGGGGACGTCTGGATCGCCGTGAAGCCTTGCTCAGCGATCTTCTTCATGTTGTTCTTGATACCTTGGTAGCTCCAGTTGAAGCACTGGAGGATCTGCGCGCCGGCGATGGTCTTGGACAGACCGTAGTCCGCGCCTACTTCTTCATCCGCTACAGCGGCGACTGTCTCTTCAGCCTCTGCTGCCGAAGCAGAGAAGCTGCCAACCGCCACACAGGAGAGAAGCATGCAGACTGCAAGAACAAAGCTCGTGATTTTCTTGTTCAAATTTCTCACTCCTAAATAAAATTACTCAACAGACCGTACCAGTCCTGTTCAAGATAATGATAACAAATTATTACAGTTTTATCAATCTGCTAAATGCACAATAATGAGAAATCTTTTTGTTAAGTATGACAAAAAACAATTTTTTAACATACATAGTCATTAAAAAGAGTTTATAGTTTTTTGACGTTTTCAACAAAAAATTCACACTTTTATAGGAAATTGAGTAAGATAATTTATTACGCGATGTCATCATAGTTTGCGATAACTTCACTCTTGCCAGACGCATGATTAGTTGGTATAATAAAAAGTAGAACAAACAAACGAGGTTTTTCATGGAACTGGCTGATCTGACGGCGTATGCCAAGGCACAATTTCATATCGACGAACAGCGCAAATGGGAGTCCTTTCCGGGCTTTTCCGTCTTGGTACACCCGAGAACCGGCAAGTGGCTGGCGCTGCTCATGCGCCAGTGGGATTCGGACAGCGGCGTGGAGATCCAGCGCTGCGACATCAAATGCGGCAAAGATGATCTGCCGCCCCTTCCCTGTCTCACAAGCGCCTTCCGCATGAAGGGCGCTTCGTGGGTCGGCGTTGTCGTAGATGAAAGAACGGACAGGAACGCCGTGCTCCGGCTCTTTGACCGCGCCTTTGAAAAGGAAAGTCAAAGCGGCTTTACGATCGTGCTGGAACATCCGAAAACGACGACCGTCATTCACAAGGCTACCGCCTTGCCGAAGCCGCCTTCCCGTCTGAGCGAAGCGGAGCTCTCTGTGCCGCCGAAGATCCGCGAGATGCAGCGGCTCTATTCCTTTGGCGACGGCACCTTTCAGCACCGCTGCCGCGTTTTTTACCGGCAGGGCAAGCTGATGGAGGACTACACCGACGATTTTCCGTGGGCAGATCATTATCAGCAGTATTTCGCCACCTATCACGACCTGAGCGTTCCGCAGCTGCGCGGCTATTTCAGCTGGCGCACGCTGGCTAGGCAGGGTGATTATCAGCCGATCGCGCCCTCGCTGGCGACGATCTACGTCTACGAGCTGCTTAACCTGATCGGCGCTGACAGTCCGCAGGACAGCCTGGAAAAGATGAAGGCGTTTGAAGCCGGCTTTCTCGACAAAGGCTACGGCGACGACATGATGCGGAAGAATCTGCGGCGCTGGATGATGGAATTCTGCGTGCTGCACGACGTATCTCCGCAGATCGCTGCAACCTATATCAGTCCGGAAGTATTGGCGCAGGACAGGGCGCTGCCGGTGCTGCGAAACCCGGACGATCAATCGGATGATGCGGTGTTTGACGCGCTCTGCCTGATGGAAGGCAAAAAGCTACGCCAATCGCCGGTCGCCGCCTTGCCGCAGGGCAAGCGACTGTTGGCAGCCGTCTGGCGGCTGGCTCTGAAACGCACAAAAGAGAAGGGCAACAGCCTTTTTGCCGCCTGCTTTGGCAGTATTCGTACCTTTCCATGGCGTCCGCTGGCAAACGCGGTCTACTGGAAGAAGGAAACACCGCAGGACAGGGAGTATATCCTCAATAACTGCCACCGGTTCATCTGCCGCAACGGACTGTGGCAGGAGGAAAAATATGACGCGCTGTATTTCCATAAAGC
>CAMKSB010000178.1 GCA_946415335.1 uncultured Clostridia bacterium | reverse complement strand
AAGGCAGTCAAAGAAGCCCTCGACGAGGAATATCCTGACGGCGAGCCGTTCTAAGAAACGATATTTTTGATTTGATGAGATGATTCAGGCATGGCGCAGCGCCATGCCTGTTTTTTTTGACGGTGATCGCATTACTCCAATATACATCAAGGGCGCGGAAACCGCGCCCTTTTGATTTACTGATTATTCGTCACGTCCGCAGCACTTCTTGTATTTCTTGCCGCTGCCGCAGGGACAGGGGTCGTTTCTGCCGACCTTTTTGCCTTTGCGGACAGTTTTGTTGGCGGTGTCGGTGCCGTCGCCGGAGGTCTCGGTGGGCTTTGCCACCTGCTCGCGTTTGAGCGCTTCCTGAACCGGGTTGGGCTGCTGCGCCTTTTCCTCGCCGTTGTTGATCATCACCTGATGGGCTGCCGCCGCCTGCAGTTCAGCCGCCTTGCGTGCCGCTTCGATCGCCTCCTGGCGCTTCTGGATCTCATACACGCGCTTGGGCATGATGAGCATCATCTTCATGGTGTCCTCGCGGATATTCTCGATCATCTCGTCGAACATATCGAAGCCTTCCAGACGGTACTCGACGACCGGGTCGTGCTGACCGTAGGAACGCAGACGGATGCCGGCTTTGAGCTGATCCATCGCGTCGATGTGATCCATCCAGTGGGTATCAACCGCACGGAGCAGATAGACGCGCTCCATCTCGCGGATGGTCTCGGCAGGCAGGAGCTTTTCGTTCTCCTCGAAAATCGCATAGGCGTCCGCCTTGATCATATCGCCGATCTCGCTCGGCTCCATTTCCTCAAGGTCGTCCTTGTCCAGCGCGTACTTCTTCTCGTCGGTAATGATCCAGCCCTTGTAGTACTCGACAAGGCTCGGGTAGTTCCAGTTCTCACGCGGACCTTCGGGAATGTAGTGCGCGATGGATGTGTCGATGGAATCGGAAACCATCTTGAGCACAGTCTCGTGCAGATCCTCGCCATTGAGCACCTGGTCGCGCTGACCGTAGATGATCTCACGCTGACGGTTGAGAACGTCGTCGTACTGCAGAACGTCTTTACGAATGCCGAAGTTGCGCAGCTCGACCTTCTCCTGAGAGCTTTCGATGATGCCGGAGAGCATTTTGTTCTCGATCGGGGTGTCCTCGTCGACGTTCATGCGCTCCATCATCGCCTTCATGCGGTCGCCGCCGAACAGGCGCATCAGATCGTCCTCGGTGGACAGGAAGAACCGGCTCACACCGGGATCGCCCTGACGTCCGGAACGTCCGCGCAGCTGATTGTCGATACGACGGGACTCATGACGCTCGGTACCAATGATCATCAGACCGCCGGCTTCACGCACGCGATCCGCTTCGTCCTTGATCTCGTCCTTATATTTCGCATTGAGCTCCTGGAAGGTCTTTCTTGCTTCCAGGATCTCCTCGTTGTCGGTTTCTGCATAGCCGGTGGCTTCCTCGATCAGTTCCTCGGGATAGCCCTGTTTGCGCATGGAAGCCTTCGCCATGTACTCGGCGTTACCGCCGAGAATAATATCGGTACCACGGCCTGCCATGTTGGTCGCGATGGTAACGGCGCCGTACTTACCTGCCTGGGCGACGATCTCCGCTTCCTTGTCATGCTGCTTCGCGTTGAGCACGTTATGCGCTACGCCGCGGCGCTTGAGCATTTTGGAGAGCAGCTCGGACTTCTCGATCGAGATCGTACCGACCAGCACCGGCTGACCTTTTTCGTGCGCTTCCACGATCTGGTCGATGACCGCGTTGAACTTGCCCTTTTCGGTCTTGAATACGGAGTCGGGCAGATCCTCACGGATGACGGGCTTGTTGGTGGGGATCTCCACAACGTCGAGCTTGTAGATCTCCTGGAATTCCTCGCTCTCGGTCTGACCGGTACCGGTCATGCCGCTGAGCTTTCCGTAAAGGCGGAAATAGTTCTGGAAGGTGATGGTCGCCAGCGTTTTGCTCTCGCTCTGTACCTTTACGCCTTCCTTCGCTTCGATCGCCTGATGCAGACCTTCGTTGAAGCGTCTGCCGTACATCAGACGGCCGGTGAACTCGTCGACGATGATGACTTCGCCGTCCTTGACAACATAGTCAACGTCGAGCTTCATCACGCCGTTCGCCTTGATCGCCTGGTTGATATGGTGAGACAGGGTGAGGTTTTCGGGATCGGTCAGATTTTCGATACCGAAGTGCTCCTCCGCCTTCTTGACGCCCAGCTGGGTGAGGGTAGCGGTCTTTTGCTTTTCGTCAACAACGTAGTCGATGCCGTTCTCCGCGTAGTATGCTTCCATATCCTCCTTGGAATCCAGTTCCGTGAAGCGCTGCATTTTCAAGGTCTTGGCAAAGGCGTCCGCCTTTTCGTAGAGGTCGGTGGACTTGTCGCCCTGACCGGAAATGATCAGAGGCGTTCTCGCCTCGTCGATGAGGATGGAGTCGACCTCGTCGACGATCGCGAAGGCATGACCGCGCTGAACCTTGTTTTCCTTGTAGACGACCATGTTGTCGCGCAGGTAGTCAAAGCCGAGCTCGTTGTTGGTGCCGTAGGTGATATCGGCGTTGTAGGCTTCTTTTCTGAGCTCGTTGTCGAGGTCGTGAACGATCAGACCGACCTTCAAGCCCATGTACTTGTAGAGCTTGCCCATCCATTCGGAGTCACGGCGGGCAAGGTAGTCGTTGACGGTGACGATGTGAACGCCTTCGCCGGTCAGCGCATTCAGATATGCCGGCAAGGTCGCCACAAGGGTTTTACCTTCACCGGTCTTCATCTCGGCGATACGTCCCTGATGCAGGACGATACCGCCCAGCACCTGTACCGGGAAGTGCTTCATGCCGAGCACACGCCAGCTTGCTTCACGGCAGGCGGCAAACGCGTCGGGAAGGATGTCGTCGGTGGTCTCGCCGTTGGCAAGACGTTCTTTCAGGAGAGCGGTCTGGTTTTTCAGTTCGCTCTCGCTCATGGCAGCATACTTTTCCTCCAGTGCGAGCACCTTGTCGCAGATAGGACGGACGCGCTTGATCTCGCGCTTGCTGTAGTTGCCGAACATTGCTTTTAAGAAGTTCATGTATGATAATTCCTTTCGTAGGTTGATAATATAT
>CAMKSB010000177.1 GCA_946415335.1 uncultured Clostridia bacterium | reverse complement strand
AACGGCGAGCCGATCCGCGGCACCGGCACCGACAGAGGCGTTGTGTTCCAGCACTATTCGCTCTTTCCGTGGATGACCGCCCGCAAAAACGTCGCCTTCGGTATCAAGCAGGTCAACAAAGACGCAAGCAGAACCGAACGCCTGAAAATCGCCGACGAGTTTTTGGAGAAGGTCGGACTGGAAGGATTTAAAAACAAATACCCCTCACAGCTTTCGGGCGGAATGCAGCAGCGCGTAGCGATTGCAAGAGCATTGGCGATGGACACCGACATTCTCCTGATGGATGAACCGTTCGGCGCGATAGACGCAAAAAACCGCACCATTTTGCAGGAGCTGCTGCTAGAGCTGTGGGAGGGCGACGGAACGAGCGCGAGAAAAACCGTTGTGTTTGTTACTCACGATATCGACGAGGCTATCCTGCTCTCGGATAAGATCGTGATGATGACCGCAAATCCCGGTCAGGTGTACAGTGAGATCAAGGTTCCCTTCGATCGTCCGCGCAACCGCGCCGAGCTTGTTCAGACGCAGGAGTACAATCAGTTCAGAAATAAGCTGCTTGCGATGTTCTACAGCGACATCGTCAGCAAAATCGGCGGAGACGAGGTGGTGCTGTAATGACATTCAAAAAGAGATACCTCAGATTGGTTCACTTACTCTTTATCGTACTTTTGCTTATCCAGCTTCTGCCTGATAAGCTCAGCGGCGACACCTATGCGCAATACGTAGTATGGTTTGCTGTGGGCGTGGAGATTTTGACGCTGATCGTATCCTCGTTCATCAAAAAGCCGATCGGCTTGACGCTGTTCGTTGACATTGTAAGCTTTATTTACGGTCTGTTGATCGCGTGGACATTGGCAACTGCAAAATTCAATTTGCTCAAGCCCGCGTTGTTTCCGCCGCCGGGAAGAGTTTTCTGGCAACTGATCGGCGACTACGAAAAAATCATCACCAACATTTTTAGCTCGGTCGGCATTATCTTGCAGGGCTATCTGCTTGCAGCGGCATCGGCGATCATTCTCGGCTTGCTGCTCGGATCAAGCGAGAGGCTCGGAAACGTCGCGACCTATATCTCAAAATTCCTCGGCGCGATCCCGCCTATTGTCTACATTCCCTATGGCATCGCTTTGTTGCCGACATTCCGTTCGGTTTCGGTGTTCGTCATTTTCCTCGCGACCTTTTGGCCGGTGCTGGCAGGCACAATGAGCGGCGTAATGAATGTTGACAAAAAAACGATCGACTCCGCAAAGGTGCTTAACGTTGGAAAAATAACCATGCTGTTTTCTGTTATTCTCCCGGCGTCCCTGCAGCAAATCTTTATCGGCTGCAATCAGGGGCTCACCGTTTCGTTTGTCCTGCTGACCTCGGCTGAGATGATCGGAGCGCAGAGCGGACTGGGCTACTACATCAAAAATTATTCCGATCTCGGCGACTACACAAGAACGCTCGTCGGCTTGATCGTGATCGGCATTGTGATCGTCGTCATTTCGTTCGTATTTAACAAAATCCAAAAATATCTGCTTCGCTGGAAGCACTGAGGAGGCGAAAGTATGACAGAAATTTTATGGCACGGCAGAGGAGGTCAGGGAGCCTTTACCGCCGCAAGACTTCTCGGCGACGCGTATTCGCTGAAGGATAACGCCTACGCGCTGGCTTTCCCCTCCTTTGGTCCCGAGCGCAGAGGCGCGCCCATACGCGCGTTTACAAAGCTTGACAAAAAACCGATAGGCAACCGCAGCGAGATCACAAGATCAAACTACAGTATTTTTCTTGATGATACGCTTTTTAACGAAAAATCCTTCCATGAGCTAAAGCAAAACGGAATCATACTTTTGAATACAAAGAAAACTTTCGAGGATCCGCGTGTGATCACGCTTGACGGAGACGGTATTGCCGCGCGGATTTTGGGCTTGCCTATTACCAATACGATTCTTCTCGGCGCGTTTGCGGCGGTTTCAGGAGAAATAACACTTGAAGATATCAACAAAGCAATACGTCAGACAATGCCGCACCGCCTGCACGAAAAGAATATCGCCGCTGTCAAGGCAGCTTTTGAGGAGGTTGTCGCATGAAGCCTTATCTGAGGGATTACGTCCCGACCTCTTATGATGACATTCCCGAAGCGACCGCTTATGAGGCAGGCTATCTTGTCACCAAAAACGCGGGCTGGCGCAACGCAAGACCGGTATTGGACGAAACAAAATGTATCGGCTGTCTGAATTGTTATCTATATTGTCCCGACGGCGTGATTTTCCGTGAGGACAGTAAGGTCGGTATAGATTACGACTTTTGCAAGGGCTGCGGCATTTGCTCAAAAATCTGCAAGCTCAAAGCGATAAAAATGGAGGCGGAAAAGTAATGGCGAAACAGTTTTTATCGGGCAACGAGGCGTTTGCATACGGCGTTCGCCTTGCGCGTCCGCAGGTGATCTCCGCCTATCCGATCACGCCGCAAACGATCGTAGTGGAAAAGCTCTCCGAATTTGTTGAGGACGGCAGCCTGAACGCGGAGTTCATTCATGTGGAATCCGAGCATTCCGCGCTGTCCTGCGCGATGGGCGCGTCCTCGGTCGGCGCGAGGGCGTTCACCGCGACCTCCTCTCAGGGCTTGCTCTATATGGCGGAGTGTCTGCCCTACGCGGCAGGCGGTAGGTTCCCGATCGTTATGATGAACGCCAACCGTTCAACGGCACTTCCGTGGAACATCTACGGTGATCAGCGCGATTCTCTCTCTCAGCTCGACAGCGGCTGGATCCAGGCGTATGCCGAAAACGCGCAGGAAGCACTCGATTTGGCATTGATGAGCTTTTATATCGCCGAGCACAAGGACGTAAGCACGCCGTTTATGGCAAATCTCGACGGTTTTGTCCTTACCCATACCTATGAAGTGGTTGACGTTCCCACAGCGGAACAGGCGGACGCTTTTCTTCCGAAATATCAAACAGATAACAAAATGGATCTGCAAAAACCGCGCAACCTTGCTTTTTCAGCCGGCCCCGACACCAACACATATTTTAAGTACAGGGAGCACCTCGGGATTCTCAATGCTTCCAAAATCATTGATGAAGCAGAGGAACGCTTTGCAAAAATTTTCGGCAGACGTTACA
>CAMKSB010000176.1 GCA_946415335.1 uncultured Clostridia bacterium | reverse complement strand
TTAATTTAACCAATCATGGATGGTTTGATAATCCTCCGGTTTGACTTCGGCGTGAGAATCGTCATCGTAGGTGATCAAGGTGCAGTCGGTGTTGTCCTTTAGCTTTGTATACAAATCTTCAGCTTGACTGTAAGAAACCTGTTTGTCCTGCTTTGCGTGGAACATCAGCACAGGGATCTTGATCTCATCCGCCCAATACACTGCCGAGCGTTTTTTGTACGCTTCGGGGTTTTCCTCCGGGGTAAATCCAATCGTTTCTTTTAATACCGTCTTCATATCATCGCGCGCTTCATAGGCTTCAACCAAATCAGTTACGGCGCCGATGGCGATAATGCGCTTGATCCTGCTGTCCTTTCTTGCCGCCGGGTAGGTCATCACGCCGCCGCGGGAGGCGCCGATCACGCAAAAATCATCCATATCAATAAACGAAAACTGCTTTTCACACAGATCGATCAGCTTGATCACGTCATTGAGATCGTCTCCGCCGAAGTGATCTTCTCCCTCGGAGCCGCCGCAGCCCCTGTATTGTGACGCGATAACAATGCGGTCGCACAAGGCGCACATCGGGGCAATCGTGTTGTTTTCCAGCTTGCCGTAATCTCTGTTGCCGCCGTGGTTAAACATGACGCATTTGCCCGGATTCTGCGTTTTTTCAACGGAGAGCGGTATGGCAACATAGCCTTCGATTTTCAGTCCGTCCGAAAGATAGTTGAATTGATAGGTGGTGCATACTTTATCGAATCTTCCGCCCTGATTGACCTTGACAAAATCAAACACTTCGTCGCTTTCATAGTTTTTCATATTATATAGATTGTTTTCTTCTGCTGCGGCTGCCGCTTCGGTTACAGACTCCTGTTTGTTTCCGCTGCCGCTTTCGCCGCAGGCTGTCAACATCATCGCTGTCAGTATCGCAGCCATCATGATCAAAATGATTCGTTTCACTGAAATCTCTCCTTTAAGGCTTAGAATGTATGGTTAACAGTTTTCTATATATCACACTATCAATCCTTCCGAAAGCAGCATTTCAAGAACCAGCGCCTCACGTTCTGCCATCGTCCGGATAAAGGGACTATCCGTCACTCTGCGGTTCTTTTCAATGGCTAAAGCAGGTTCTACGTACTCGGGTTGAAAGGTCTAAAAACAGTCCGCCGGACTGTTTTGGCCTGCGTTCGGAGCGACTTCGCGCTCCTCTCTTGGCACACTCGCCTTCGAGTCCCTTCCGGCGCGCTTGCCAATAAAGAAAACGGATACCCGATTGAGTATCCGTTTTCTTTGGCGCGCCGGAAGAGACTCGAACTCCCGACCTTCTGATTCGTAGTCAGACACTCTATCCAGCTGAGCTACCGGCGCATGTGGTCTTTTGACCGCAAGAACTATATTACCATACTTTCCGGAAAAAAGCAAGCGTTTTTTTGGAATTCTTTTTCTTTATTTAAAAATCACAGTTTCTTTTAATTCTTTTATTGAGTATTCCGTCTGTCATTTTTCAAATACTTGTGGTATACTTTAAATTAAGGCGGCTCAAAAATACTACAGATTGTGCCACGCCGGAAATGGTTACAAGATATTGTGAAACTTACCCAAAAACCAGAGTCAATATTTGTTTATAATCGTGTTGAATACGGTTTGATTTCTGCGGAAAAATGTGTTAGAATAGATAACGGTAACGAAATTGTAAACAAACGGTAACATCTACCGACTCGCATTTGATTTTGAACAAGAAAGGGTGTTTCTTTGAAGACGATTTTCCGAAAAAGAGTTCCCGCTGTGCTTTTAACCGCAGCAATGATTTTTACAACTTTATTTTCACTGAATATGGTTGCCGGAGCGGCGAGCTTTTCTCCCCGCTACGAGGCGCCTTCCTATAGCAACGCATACTACTACAGCGACAAGAACCTCTATTATTCCGCCGGCTACGGCATGCCCAACTGTACGGCATACGCTTACGGCAGAGCTTATGAGATCCTCGGTCACGAGCCGAACCTCTGCCCTTATAACGCAGAGCTCTGGTACGGCTGGAACCAGTCCAATGGCTATTACAACTACGGTCAGCAGCCTGCGATCGGCGCGATCGCGTGCTGGAGCTATCCCTACGGCGGCGGCCACGTCGCGGTCGTTGAGGATATCGACAGCAACGGCAATCTGACGCTTTCCAACTCCGCATGGAGCGGTATCGAGTTCTATCTGACCTACGCTGACGCCAGCGAAGCGACTTACAATCCCGGCGGCAGCAGCTGGTGGAACTTCCAGGGCTACATCTATGTTTACAAAGAGCCCGGCGAGGGCTACACCGCAGAGACCACGCAGCCCAAGAACTACAGCACCGGTACTTATGTTGTCGATGTTGACGACACACTGAACATGAGAAGCGGTGCAGGCACCGGCTACAGCTACGTTACCTCTGTCAAGACAGGCTCAAAGCTGAACGTTACCGAAATCGAGCGCGGCGGCTCCTACACTTGGGGCAAGACAAGCTATAACGGCAAGAATGGCTGGGTAGCGCTTGACTACTGCGAGTTTATCTCCGAGGAGTTCCAGACCGAGCCCGCAACCGAGGCTCCTACCCAAGCTCCCACTGAGGCGCCTACAGTGGCTCCTACCACTGCCAAGGCGACTGAGCCGACTGAGCAGACCACCACGGTTCCGCGTCAGAAGCCCACCAAGGATCCCGACCTCGGCCCGAAATTCGAGCCCGTCACCGAGCCCAAGGAAATCAAGGGCAGCCCCGGCGACGTCAACGCTGACGGCAAACTCTCCATCGAGGACGTTACCATCATCCAGAAGGAACTTGCCGGCGTGGCAAACCTGAGCGACGAAGCGCACAAATGGTGCGACGTTGACTTCAACGGCGTCGTCAACATTGCAGACGCGACCAAGCTGCAGAAGGTTATCAACGAGATCTACGAATAATGAAATGAAAAAGGCAGTGCTCCGGCACTGCCTTTTCGTGTTTTATTCTCCGATCTCCGCGATATTCATCTGGATCAATGTCGCGTCGGCGATATTCACATTATTGTCGCCGGATACGTCGGCGAGAGAAAGCTGTCTGTCATTCAGGGCGTCCAGTTCCGCCAGATAGCGCTGGATCAGCGTTGCGTCGAGGACGTTGACTGCGCCGTCAAGATTGACGTCGC
>CAMKSB010000175.1 GCA_946415335.1 uncultured Clostridia bacterium | reverse complement strand
AGGTTGACTTTTTTTACCAAATAAGGTATCATGTATAATGAATAAATATCGGAATCCGATTGATGCAACAATAGAAAAGAGGTGGTGCGGATGTTCGATTTTTCGGTGATATTTGACATCGGCGTTGTCGGTCTGAGGATCCTCATGCCGCTTTATGCCATTTTTATCGTCTATCAGTGCTACGCCGCCATGAGACGGCGCCGCCGTCCTGAAAAACCGCTCGTCACGCTGATGAATACCGCAACGATGGAGAAGATCCCGGTCGTTTTCTGGGAAAACACGATTGGCAGAAAGCGCTCCAACGATATTGTCGTTGAGGACGCGGCGGTATCGCGTACCCACGCGGTGCTCCTGCGCCGGAGCGAAGGCTGGTTTATCAGCGACGCGGAATCTGTCCACGGTACTTATGTCAACGGTGAAAAGACACAGGGCAGAAAGCAGGTGTTCATCGACGACACGATCCGCGTCGGCAACACGGAATATCGGTTTTTGCGCGGCGACGAATACAACGAAGAACTCCGCGAGAGCTGGTTCTTCAAAAATCCCAGCCAAAAGCCGGCTATCAAGGCGTGGAAACTCATGCTGATGATCACGCTGTTCCATCTTTTTATGACGGTGGAGGCGATGTTCTGGAACGCCGGCACCAACACCTTCTCACCCCTGCTTCTCTTCGGCGCGATCGCCGTAGTCGAATGGGGCTTCTTCTCGGTCAGCTACTTTGTGCTGAAACGCGTTACATTTGAGCTCGAAGCGCTCGCCCTGTTCCTCTCGGGAATCGGCGCCATCCTCCTGATACGGCAGGAGGAACGCTCGGCGTACATGCAGCTTGCCGCCACGGTGGTCGGCTTCGTGATCTTCTGTATCATCATCAAGCTGATCGAGGATCCGGACAGAATTTACCGCTTCCGTCTGGCGCTGATGATCTTCGCGGTGCTCCTGCTCGGCACGAGCATCGTGTTCGGTAAGGTCACCAACGGCGCCGCCAACTGGATCTATATCGGCATTTTCTCCTTCCAGCCCTCCGAGTTGGTCAAGGTCATCTATATCATCATCGGTGCGGGCACGCTCGACAAACTGAATACGAAAAAAGACCTGTTCATCTTCATCGGCTTCTCGGTGGTGTGCGTCGGTCTGCTCGCGATCATGCGCGACTTGGGAACGGCGCTGATCTTCTTCATCACCTTCCTGCTGATCGCGTTCATGCGTTCCGGTGACTTCAAAACGATCATTCTCGCGGTGGCGGCGGCTGTGTTCGGCGCGACCTTTGCCATCCGCTTTATGCCCTACGTCGCCGACCGTTTCAAGGCGTACCGCAACGTCTGGAAATACGCTCAGGCTGAGGGTTATCAGCAGACGCATGTGCTGACCTTTATCGCCAGCGGCGGCTTGTTCGGCGTCGGTATCGGCAACGGCTTCCTCAAGCAGGTCGCCGCGTCCGAGAGCGACTTGGTGTTCGGTCTGGTCGCCGAGGAAATGGGTATCATCGTCGCGATCACGCTTGCCCTTGCCGTGGCGCTTCTGGTCGTCTACGCCAGAGCGATCACCACGCGCAGCCGCAGCACCTTCTATTCCATCTCCGCCTGCTGCGCGGCAGGTCTGCTGGTGGTACAGCTCACGCTGAACATCTTCGGCGCGACGGATCTGCTGCCGCTCACCGGCGTTACCTTCCCCTTCATCAGTTCGGGCGGCTCGAGTATCATCAGCTGCTGGGGACTGCTCGCCTTCATCAAGGCGGCGGACGAACGCACGTATTCCTTAAAACGATAAACACACGCACTACCCAGCAAAGGGGTGACATTTTATGAAAAGCGTGCTCAAACGCAGCACACTCATTCTCTTTTTTACGATCGCTTTCATCGCCGGCATCGCATTCTTTGTCGTAGAACTGGTCGTCAGCGCTGACGACTGGGCAAACCAGCCGTACAACGCGCATATCTCCGGCAACGGCGGTCTGGAACAGGCAGGCGCGATTTTTGACCGCAACGGCATTCCGCTGGCACAGACGGTCGGCGAAAACCGCGTTTACAATGAAAACTACAACGTGCGCACCGGCTTGCTGCATACCGTCGGCGACAACAGCCTGAACATCTCGACGGCGGTGCAGAGCAAATACCGCTCACAGCTCACCGGCTACAGCCTGATCTGGGGCTTGAATATGCCGCAGTCCCTGCGCACCTCTCACGACATGACGCTGACGGTCGACGCCAACACCTGCGGCGCCGTCTATGACGCGCTGAGTGCCTACGACACCTCCGGCGCGTGCGTGGTGTATAACTACAAGACCGGCGAGGTGATCTGTTCGGTCAGCACACTTTCCTACGATCCGCAGGCGCCTCCCGAAATCAATAAGGACAACGAAAAGGAATACGAGGGCGTGTATCTCGACCACGTACTTTCCTCTACCTATACGCCGGGCTCGGTTTTCAAGATCGTCACCGCTGCGGCGGCGATCGAGAACATCCCCGATCTGTTTGAACGCACCTGGTACTGCGAGGGCAGCGAGGAGATCGGCGGCAACGAGATCACCTGCGTCGACAGCGAAGCGCACGGCGAAATCAACTTCCAAGAGGCGCTGGAACACTCCTGCAACATCGTCTTTGCCAAGCTCGCGGTAGAGATCGGCGCGGAAAAAATGACAGAGACCGCTGAGAAAATCGGCGTCAACATGAGTTTTGAGATCGACGACGTCAAAACGCCGGCAGGTCACTACGACGTCTCCAAGGCGTCGGTCAACCAGCTTGCGTGGTCGGGCGTCGGTCAGTACAACGACGAGGTCAATCCCATGCAGATGGCAATGATCTGCGGCGCGATCGGCAATGGCGGTCAGTCCGTCACGCCGACCTATATCAAGGGCGGCAGCGGCGACCTGCTGGAACTGATCGGCATGAAAAAGAGCGGCAGCCGCGACATGTTTCTCCCGTCGACTGCGACCAAACTCACCGAGGTGCTCCCCGATTACACCTACGACGACTTCGGCGGTCTGACCGTCAAGGCTAAGACCGGTACCGCGGAGGTCGGCGAGGACAAAAAACCCAACGCGTGGATGGTCGGCTTCTCTACCGACGCGGATTGTCCGCTCGCCTTTGCCTGCGTGGTCGAAAACGCCGGCTTTGGCAGCCAGTACGCCAAGCCTGTCGCGCAAACCGCCATGAAATACGCTTC
>CAMKSB010000174.1 GCA_946415335.1 uncultured Clostridia bacterium | reverse complement strand
ACTTTCCGGCGTTGCGCCTGCCGAAAAAGCCGATATGAACCCTCTCGCCGGAGGGCGTGCTGTTCATGCTCATAGAATCAGTCCTTTGTTTGCAGAATAACGTCGATTTTCAGAAAAGTCCTTATTCAGTCCCGCCGTTGATGAACATTTCGGAAGATGGTTTTTTCAAAAGGCGGGAGAAAGTGCCCACCGGCACTTATACTATCATCTAATAAAACCCTTTAACATCTGTTGCGTTAAATTTTGCATAGCTGCGTTGTCGTCCTCGGAATCCGTCAGGATTCCTGCGTCCTCCGCCTTGCTCTGCAAAATTTTCCGCTAACATCTGTTTTAAAGTGTTTTATCAGAAAATAGTATTAAAAACGGAAATCGCGTTTGCCGTTATTCTTGATCTCTTCGATATAATTCTTCGCGATCCGGCGAACCTTTTCCTTGGGAATGTTCTCCAGTTCCTTTTCGATCACCTTTTCGCCGATGGCTCTGGTCTCGGGGCTGGCGTAGTCCATGAGGTATTCCTCGAGCGTCATCAGGGCGTTGGGGTGACAGCAGTTTTGGATCTGACCGCTCTTGCACAGCGCCATAAAGCGGTCGCCGGTTCTGCCTTCGCGGTAGCAGGCGGTGCAGAAGGACGGGATATAGCCCAACTCCATCAGCCAGCGAACGACCTCGTCAAGCGTGCGCTGATCGGAAACGTCGAATTGCGCGGAGTTTTCTTCCTCCGGTTCCTCCTCCACATAGCCGCCGACGCTGGTCTTGGAACCGCCGCTGATCTGAGAGATGCCTAAGCGCAGCGCCTTCTGGCGGACGCTCTTGCTCTCGCGGGTGGAGATGATCATGCCGGTGTAGGGAACGGCGATACGGATGATCGCGATGATCTTGCAGAAGGTCTCGTCGTCGATGCCGTTGTCAAAGGTGTCGGGGTCGATATCGTCCGCCGCCTTGATACGCGGTACGCTGATGGTGTGAGGACCTACGCCGTGAACAGCTTCGAGGTGCTCGGCGTGCATGAGGATACCGGCGAGCTCATAGCGATACAGTTCCAAGCCAAAGAGAACGCCCAGTCCGACGTCGTCGATTCCGCCTTCCATGGCTCTGTCCATCGCCTCGGTGTGATAGTCGTAATTGTGCTTGGGACCCGTGGGATGGAGTTCTTCGTAACTCTTTTTGTTGTAGGTCTCCTGGAACAGGATATAGGTGCCGATTCCGGCGTCGTGGAGTTTTTTGTAATTCTCTACGGTGGTCGCGGCAATATTCACGTTCACGCGGCGGATCGCGCCGTTCTTGTGCTTGATGGAATAGATGGTGTCGATACATTCCAGAATGTACTCGATCGGGTTGTTGACCGGATCCTCACCGGCTTCGATCGCAAGTCGCTTGTGTCCCATGTCCTGCAGTGCGATCACCTCGGCGCGTACCTCGTCCTGGGTGAGCTTCTTGCGGCAGATGTGCTTGTTCTTGGCGTGATACGGGCAGTAAACGCAGCCGTTGACGCAATAGTTGGAGAGATACAGCGGCGCGAACATGACGATACGCTCGCCGTAGAAGTCCTTCTTGATCTGTTCGGCGAGGGCGTAGATCTCTTTCAGCTTTTCCTCGTCCTCGCAGGCGAGCAGCACGCTTGCCTCGCGGTGCGTAATGCCCTTGCGCAGCTTTGCCTTTTCAATAATGCTGTCGATCAGTTCCATGTCGTCCTTGTGCTCGTCGGCATAGCGCAGGGTGTCGAGAATCTCACCGTCGTTGATAAATTCCTCTGCTTTCAGAGATTTGGGATCGTAAATTGCCATTGATGTTTGCTCCTTTATACCATTTTCATTGATGATTTATCAGGCAGAGAAATCGCCTCGGTCGGTGACGATTTGGTAGCCGATAGACTGCATACGCAGCGACAGACAGCGGATACATTCCGCGGCTTCGTCGCCGGTGCAGATTTTGTTGTCATAGAGCGAGTAGTCCTTGCGGTGCTCGCCGGGCGAGAGATTCGGCATGACGACGTTGGCGCCGCTGAGAATGCCGAGCTCCCTTCCTTTTGGGTGGATCGTGCCGAGCGCTGTGGTGGACGGCAGGAGGATATGCGGCTGCATGAGCCGGATGACCGCCAGCAGGGTGAGCGTCTGTTCCAAGGTTCCGGCAGGCTTGTTGCGGAAGTCGGTGTCGTGATGCGGAATAAACGGCCCGATACCGCACATCTGCGGCTGCAGCTCCTGAATAAAGAGCAGGTCGTCCGCGAGGTTTTCGGCGGTCTGATACGGAGATCCCACCATGAAGCCCGCGCCGGTCTGGAATCCGAGTTCTTTCAGCCAAAACAGGGACTGACGGCGGTTTTCCCATGTCAGTTCCGGCGGATGCAGGCGCTGATAATGCGCGGCGTTTGCGGTTTCGTGCCGCAGAAGATAGCGGTCGGCGCCGGCTTCGCGGAGCCTTTTGAAGCTCTCGTAGCCGCGTTCACCGAGGGATAAGGTCACCGCGCAGTCGGGAAAGCGCCGCTTGATCTCGCGGACGAGGTCGCAGACCACTTCGTCGGTAAAATACCCGTCCTCGCCGCCTTGCAGGACGAAGGTGCGGAAGCCCAGCGCCCAGCCCTTTTGACAGCAGTCGAGAATATCTTCCTTTGTCAGCCGGTAGCGGACGGCGTTATGATTTGAGCGGCGAATGCCGCAGTAGTAGCAGTTGTTTTTGCAGTAGCTGGAGATCTCGATCAGACCGCGGATATAGATCTTGTTGCCAAAGACCTGCTTTGCCTGCTCACACGCCTTTTCGCGGAGAAGCGTCTGTTCCTCCGGCGTGATATTTTCGAGCAGATAAACCAGTTCCTCGCGGTTAGCGGTATGTTCGGCTGCCAGTCTGCGGATGATATCGGCGCACTGCATATCAGTTCTTGGAGTAGGCGGTCTTGACGGTCGCGCCGTCGACCCTGCCCAGCTTGCCGGAAGCCTGATTGATCACGTCCAGCTCCGCGTCCATCACGACGCTGATGATGCTGATGTTCTTCTCGCGGTAGGGTATGCCCATCCTGCCGATGATATAGTCGGAATAGGCGTGGAGGATATCGTTGATCTGATTGACGCAGTCGGGCTTCTCCACAATAATGCTGACGACCGCGACGCGTGTGTTTTCGCTCATAGTATCTCCTTCCGTGTTCAAAATAAAACGGCGGTGAAAGACACCGCCGTTGCGCACGAAAGGACTGTCAGCGTG
>CAMKSB010000173.1 GCA_946415335.1 uncultured Clostridia bacterium | reverse complement strand
GGGTTCCTACACGTCCCGCTGCACCAAACGTCAGGCATTACGGGACGTCAGGGATACCGTCCCCTACGGTTAGGTTTGATATATTTTTGCGATAGAATCTGTAGGGGAGACCCTCGTGGTCTCCCGGCTTGCGTTGGGCATTCGTACATGAAAACCGATGTCTGAAAATAACGCCGCTGTCTTGGACAGCGGCGTTTCCATTGCAATATTTAACGAATGCCTCAGTTGAGCCCCAGGAGCGCCTCTGCGGCGTTTTTGAGGTCAGCCAGTACGGAATTCGCATTTTCCTTGTTCGTGCCTACAGCGGTCAGATAGAGCTTGATTTTCGGCTCGGTTCCGCTGGGACGGATGATCACGGCGTTGCTGCCGGACAGATGCAGCGCGATCACGTTCGAGGTCGGAAGGGTGATGTCGGTGGTTTCGCCGGTAGCGATCACGGTCTCCTTCTTGAGCAGATAGTCGCTGACCTTCTCGACATTGTAGCTGCTGACGGCGGACGGCAGGTTCTCTCTGACGCTCTTCATCAGATTCGCCATCTTTTCCATGCCCTCAGCGCCTTCGAACTCATAGGCGAAGGTCTTGTTGAGATAGTAGCCGAACTCCTTATACAGACCGTCGATGACCTCGGCAAGACTCTTGCCCTGCTTCTTGTAGTAAGCCGCCATCTCGCAGATCAGCATGGTAGCGACGACCGCGTCCTTATCTCTGACATAGGTGCCGGCAAGATAGCCGTAGCTCTCCTCAAAGCCGAAGAGATAGCGGTTTTCCTCGCCCTTCTTTTCGAGGTTGAGGATCACCTCGCCGATATACTTAAATCCGGTGAGCACGTTTTTCAGCTCGCAGTCGTATTTTTCGCACAGCTTGCGGATGAGCTCCGTGGTGACGATGGTCTTGACGACGACCGGACGATCGGGCAGCTTTCCGGCTGCCTTCTTGCAGGAGAGGATGTAGTTGGTGAGCATAACGCCGTCCTCATTGCCGGTGATCAGGCGATAGCTGCCGTCGTAATCCCTGACGGCGATACCGGCTCTGTCGGAGTCGGGGTCGGTGGCGATCAGCAGATCGGGCTGAACCTTCTCGCAGAGCTCCAAGCCCTTCTGCAGCGCTTCCTTGATCTCCGGATTCGGATAGGGGCAGGTGGTAAAGTTGCCGTCGGGCATTTCCTGTTCCTTGACGACCTCCACACAGCTCACGCCGATCTTGTCCATGATCCTTCTGCACAGCTTATTGCCTGCGCCGTTGAGCGGCGTGTAAACGACCTTGAGGTCGGCTCCCTCGCAGATACCGGGATTCACCTGCTGCTCAAGCACCTTTTCAAGATAGGCGTCGTATACTTCATCCTCCACATAGGCGATCAGTCCTTTTGTCATCGCCTCGTCGAAGTCCATTGTCTTAACGTCGTCGAACATGTCGAGCTTGGTGATCTCGCTGTAAACCGTGTTGGCAGCGTTGTCGGTCATCTGGCAGCCGTCCTCGCCGTAAGCCTTGTATCCGTTATACTTGGCAGGGTTGTGGCTGGCGGTCACCATGATGCCTGCCTGACACTTGAAATAGCGCACCAGGTAGGAGAGCACCGGCGTGGGCTGCAGCTCCGTAGTGAGATACGCCTTGATGCCGTTGGCAGCGAGCACCTTTGCCGCTTCCTTGGCAAAGAGGTCTGCCTTGATACGGCTGTCATAAGAGATCGCGACAGCGCCGCCGCCGTATCTGCCGATGACATAGTTGGCAAGACCTTGTGTTGCCTGACGGACAACATAGATGTTCATGCGGTTGGTGCCTGCGCCGATCACCCCTCTGAGACCGGCAGTGCCGAAGGTGAGCGCCGTGTAAAATCTCTCGTAGATCTCGTTCTCGTCATCCTTGACGGCAGCGAGCTCCGCGGTCAGGTCAGCGTCCTCGACAGCCTTCTCACACCATGTTTGATACAGTTTTTGAATATCCATGAAAATCCCCCCGTAAATAAAGATATTGAGATATGGTCGTCTGATGATACTCATTCAAGAGACAACTTTTTTCCTTTTTATCTTACCATAAAACGGCGAAAAATACAAGTTGTAATCAACTTCTTTTTCGCCGTTTATGAAAGTTCCGTTATTCTGTTATTATTTTTTCACGATCAGGTAGCAGTTATCCGTTTCGGAAACCGCGTAGCCCTGCGCAGCGTATTCCTGCATCACAGCCTGCGCGTTCCAGCCGTTGTTCTCGTTCTGTCCGGAGGTCTTAGGCAGATAGACGAGCTGCGGGATCTTTTCCGGATTCAGCGTCTGATAGGTTTTCAGACGGTTGAGCGTATTGGCAGTTTCGCCGGACAGCCAGCCGGAGAAGGTCGCGTACTCGCAGTCGTTCATCGCCAGATACGTCCAGGAATTCTTCGACATCGAGAGGAATTTACCGGAGCCGAAGGCGGTTTTCGCCGACATGAGGTCGTTGTAGATCGTATAGTATTCCTGACGTTTTGCCGGCGAGACCTTCAAGCCCTTCGCCGGACCGTTGTCGATCTGCGTGGTACAAGCCTCCGGAGCGACGTCCCAGAAAACGTGATAAGCCTTGGAGGTGATCTGCAGACCGCCCTGAAGCGCGATCAGCACGGCGATCGCCGAGAAGCTGACCGTCTTGACAAAAGGCATGTAGGTGAAGCTGTCGGGTTCCTCGCGCATCTCGCGGATCAACTGGCTGAGGAAGATGAAGCCCGCGAAGTTGGAGATCGTCATCGCCATGGAAATGCAGTAAAGCGCCTGATTGGAGCTGTAGTGCAGCACAAAGGAGTAGACGATACCGGTGATGAATACCGCGGCAAAGAGCTCTCTGGGCTTGTTTTTGACGAGGATATACGAGGTGATGCTCACCATCAGCATCGGGAGCATGATCGCGTTGTAGGTAGTGGAGGTGACAGTCGGCATCAGCTGGATCAGCGCGACAACGGTGCATCCTGCGGAGATCAGCAGATAGATACTGCGGTGAAGCTGTCTCTTGCGGTCGATGATCATCGCCAGCAGCATGGCGCCGTAGGTGTAAACCACATAGCAGAAATGCGGATGCATGCCAAAGATAGAGCTGAAATAGGAGCCGACCTTTGCGCCTAAGCCGATATGAGGATGCTCCGGATCGTCGAGCATGTAGGGCAGGTTTTTGAAGATGTCGTTGAAGCCGGTTCTGGTCAGCAGGAAGATCAGGAACACGACAGCCAGCGCGGCGA
>CAMKSB010000172.1 GCA_946415335.1 uncultured Clostridia bacterium | reverse complement strand
CAACCAAAGAACTTGACCAACAATATATCATGCATACCTACGGACGGTATGACGTGGCGCTTGCGAAGGGCAAGGGCGCTGTTGCCTACGACGAGGACGGAAAGAGGTATATCGACGTTTCGTCCGGTATCGGCGTCAACAGCCTCGGCTATTGCGACGACGGCTGGGTGCAGGCGGTCACTGCGCAGGCGCAGACGATCCAGCACATGTCCAACTACTTCTACAGCGCGCAGGCTTCACAGCTCGCCGAAAAACTCTGCACCCTCACCAATATGTCAAAGGTCTGCTTCGGCAACAGCGGCGCGGAAGCCAACGAATGCGCCATCAAGATCGCGCGCAAATACAGCTTTGACAAATACGGCGACGCGCGCAACGAGATCATCACCCTGCGCAATTCCTTCCACGGCAGAACCGTCACCACCCTGTCCGCGACCGGTCAGGATGTATTCCACAACTATTTCTTCCCCTTCACCGACGGCTTTTCCTTTGTGGAGGCAGGCGATATGGACGCGCTGAAAGCGGCGGTCACCGACAAGACCTGTGCCGTCATGCTGGAGCTCATCCAAGGCGAAGGCGGCGTGAATATCCTCGACAAGGACTACGTAAAGGCATTGGTCGCCTACTGCAACGACAACGATATACTCGTCATCATCGACGAGGTACAGACCGGCGTTGCCAGAACCGGCAAGCTCTTTGCCTTCCAGAACTACGGCGTTCAGCCTGACCTGTTCACGGCGGCAAAGGGGCTCGGCGGCGGCTTGCCGATCGGCGTTTGCGTCTGCGGAGAGAAACTCGACGGCGTGATGACGCCTTCTACCCACGGTTCGACCTTCGGCGCGAATCCGGTCGTCTGTGCCGGCGCGAATTACGTGATCGACACCGTTTCGAGCGAGGCGTTCTTACAGGACGTCCGCGAAAAGGGCGACTATCTGGAACAGCAGCTCCGTGCGATCCCGGCGGTCAAGAACGTCCGCCGCATGGGACTGATGGTCGGTATCGAGATCGAACAGGACGCGCACGATATCGCGGCAAAATGCGTACAGAACGGCTTGCTGATCATCACCGCCAAAGACGTGCTGCGTATGCTGCCGCCGCTGACGATCACCAAAGAAAACATAGATGAGGCGATCACCATCTTGAAAAATACATTGGAGGAGTAAACATTATGAAACATCTTTTAAAGCTTGAGGACTGGAGCACCGAGGACATCACCCGGACTCTGAACCTCGCCGACCAGCTCAAATACGAGCAGAAGCACGGCATTGAGCACAAGCTGCTGCAGGGCAAGACCCTCGGCATGATCTTTGAGAAGTCCAGCACCCGTACCCGCGTATCCTTTGAGGTCGGCATGACGCAGCTTGGCGGATATCCGCTGTTCCTCAGTTCCAGCGACCTGCAGATCGGCAGAGGCGAACCGGTACAGGACACCGCGCGCGTGCTTTCGCGTTTTCTGGACGCGATCATGATCCGTACCTTTGAGCAGGAGGAAGTGGAATCCCTCGCGGAATACGGCTCGATCCCGATCATCAACGGTTTGACCGACTATTGCCATCCCTGCCAGGTGCTTGCCGATCTCATGACCATCCGTGAGTTCAAGGGCAAACTCGAAGGACTGAAAATGTGCTTCATCGGCGACGGCAACAACATGATGAACAGCCTGATCGTCGGCGCATTACGCACCGGCATGAGCTTCTCGGCGGCTTGTCCTGCCGACTATATGCCGCCGGAGCATATCCTCGAATTCGGTAAGCAGTTCGGCGATAAGTTCGAGATCGTCAGCGATCCCGCTGTTGCCGCCAAGAACGCGGACGTGCTTGTTACCGACGTATGGGCTTCCATGGGTCAGGAGGAAGAGAAGAAGATCCGCGAGGCAGCCTTTGCCGGCTACCAGATCAACGACGACCTTCTGAAGAACGCCAACAGCGACTGCATGGTGCTCCATTGTCTGCCGGCGCACAGGGGTGAGGAGATCACCGCCGAGGTCTTTGAAGCGCACGCCGCCGAGATCTTTGAGGAAGCAGAAAACCGCCTGCACGCCCAGAAGGCAGTGCTCGTCGAGTGCATGCTCGACCGTACAGAGCAGGAGTAATCATAGTTGACGGTTGCGCCGCCGGCGCAGTTATGAGTTGGCAAGCGCGGACAGAAATGATAACGCGCATTCAAGTATCAATTTTTGGCGATGAACCCAAAATACTCGAATCCGACCTCTTTGAACAAACCACTAATAACTGACAACTAACAACTCACAACTCTACTCTGTTAAAACTTTAACTACATAAAGCAAAAAATATTGACAAGAAGCACTTGAAGGCGTATAATAATACAGTAAAATAGGGCAGAATGGTTTTATGGAGCCATCAGCTCAAAACTTTGAAAAGGGAGTTTTAGACAATGGCAAGAGTTTACAATTTTTCCGCAGGTCCCTCCATGTTGCCGGAGGCTGTACTGAAAAAAGCGGCAGCCGAGATGCTCGACTACGAGGGCAGCGGCCAGAGCGTACTGGAAATGTCCCACCGCAGCAAGACCTTTGATAAGATCATCAAGGACGCTGAGGCGCTTCTCAGAGAAGTAATGAACATTCCCGACAACTACAAGGTACTGTTCCTGCAGGGAGGCGGCTCCACTCAGTTTGCAATGGTAGCTCTCAACCTCATGAACAAGAACAACAAGGCTGACTACATCGTTACCGGTCAGTGGGCGAAGAAGGCGCTCCAGGAAGCGCAGCGCTACGGCGACGCGCAGGCAGTTGCTTCTTCCGCAGACAAGACCTTTACTTACATTCCCAAGACCGACAAGTCCATGTTCCGCGAGGACGCTGACTATGTATATATCTGCATGAACAACACCATCTATGGTACTGTTTATCACGAGCTGCCCGATACCGGCGACATTCCGCTGGTTGCAGACATCTCCTCCTGCGTTGTTTCCGAGCCGCTGGATGTTTCCAAGTTCGGTATGCTCTTTGCAGGCGCTCAGAAGAACATGTCCGGCGCAGGCGTTACCATCGCCATCATCCGTGAGGATCTGATCGGCAACGCAATGGACATCACGCCCACCATGCTCAACTACAAGGTTCACGCTGACGCGGATTCCCTCTACAACACACCGCCCTGCTACGCGATCTACATCGCGAAGCTCGTTCTCGAGTGGATCAAGAACGATATCGGCGGTCTGGAGAAGATGAAGGAACTCAACGAGAAGAAGGCAAAGCTGCTCTACGATTTCCTCGACAGCTCCGAGATGTTCAAGGGCAC
>CAMKSB010000171.1 GCA_946415335.1 uncultured Clostridia bacterium | reverse complement strand
ACGTCCGCGACGTTGATCACGCCGTTGGCGTCCACGTCGGCGATCTTCTTCCAGAGCGCTTCGTCGGCGTAATCGTCCGGCAGCTCCACGTCCAGTTCCGCGATAAAACGCTGCAACAGCGTTGCGTCCACGATATCGATCGCGCCGTCATGGTTGACGTCGCCGCCGAAATAGTCCTTCGGCTCGTCCGGTGTCGACGGTTCATCGGGGGATGACGGCTCATCCGGCGAAGAGGTTCCGGGTACAAGCGGAATCAGTGCGGACTCTCCGTCCATCGCCTTGTAGACGATCGCCTGTGCGCCGTCGACCGTCAGGGCGGCATTGGTGGTGAGGAAGGGATAGGACTGTTTGTTCACCTGATAGCCCTCCGGCGCCGCCGTCTGAACGGCGTAGAAGTTCTGTATCGTCAAGGTCTGGTAGCTGCGTTCGAAATATTCCTCCGTCGGCTGTGCCGGTACCTCGCCGGTGCGCAGCCAGCCAACGCCTTTTTCGTTGGTGATGATCTCGCCGCAGAAGGTGTTGTCGTCCGTATACACCTTAAAGCGCGCGCCTGTCAGCACGGCGCCGTCCTCCTCGGCAGTTACCTGGACGCGCAGCGCCGCCGCGTAACTTTCGTTGCAGGTATCCGCAACAAGATAATGCAGTCCGTCCTCGGTGCGCACAAGGTCGTTTTCCTTCCAGTAAGCACTCTCGCTCAGACGCGCGTCCCCGAGGGGGTAGACAATATCGTCGGGAATATAATTCGTTCCGGCGCCCAGCTGGACGGCGTAGTATTCCTTGTGGATATCCACATTTGCCGCCGGACGGGAATAATACTCGTGACTGCTGCCGCCGCTGACCAGCTCGGAATAGGACGGCACTTCGCCGGTGCGCAGCATACCGAAGTCGCTTTCATCCAGCGCGATCGTGCCGATGCTCTTGCTCCACGCCGGTTTGGAATAGCGGTTCTTTGCCGCGGCGTTCGCTTCGGCGAGGTTGGTAAAAATACCGAACTTGGTGCCGAGCAGGGAATAATTCTCGTTGTCGAAAACGGACGGCTCCGCCGGCATGGTCTTGATTGCCAGCCGCGCGATCTTTTCCGGACGATCGGGATGCGCCATTTTGAGCACCGTCATGCCCGACAGCGTTCCGCAGCCCATAATCGGCGAAATGCGGTTGACGGATTCAATGCCGTCCTGCGCGCCGGAATGCCAGAAGCGGTTGTCGGTGGGCGTTTCACCGTAGAAAATGCCCTCGTGCCAGTCATCGCTGCCGTCGATACAGAGAATATCGCCCTTTTCGAGCACGCCTGCTTCGAGCGCCTGCTCAATGCAGTCCTCGCCATAGAAAACAAGGCGGTAGATATCGTTATCGTACCAGTAATTCTTGTTATTGCTCAGCGCCGGGAGCGCGTCCAGCTTTTCCTGCGGCGCATCGCATTGCTTGCCGGCATTCGTCAATACGTTCCAGATAAAACCGGTACACTGCATACCGTGACCGTTATACGGCGCGTAACTCGGCGGCTCCATGCCATAGGCGTAGCTCTCGCCGTTGGGTGTGCGGTAATCGTCGCCTTCAAAGGGCGTCCCTTCAAAATAGCCGACGAACGGCGTGCCGAGATAATAGAGAGGATCGTCGCTGCGGTCGTCGTGATCTTCCAGCCATTTGATATAGGAAGCGTAGGAGATCCCGGCGGATTCCAGCATGGTCTGGCTGCCGTAGGTCTCATAGTAGCCGACAGCTTCCTCGGTCTTGACCTCTGCACCGCTTGCGGAAAACACCGCCATGCTGCCGAGCAACGCGCCGGCAAGCGTCAGCGCGGTCAGCCTGATGAATTGATTGTTTGCCATTTCTGTCACTCCTTGAGCTTGTTTAGGCGCTCGATCCGTCTTGCTCGCTTGTAGCGGTAGAGAATATTATCCGCCCATTCCGCGTCGATCTTGATGAAGCCCTTGAGCTTCTTGTCCTTGATGGCGAACTGCTCGACGATCTCCTTGGATTTTCCGTAGATCTCCAGCCGCGCGGTCTGCACATAGGGCGTCATTTCCTCACCGGTGAAATAGGTAAAGCCCATGGTGTTGTTCTCGCGG
The DNA here is from genome assembly GCA_946415335.1 of uncultured Clostridia bacterium. GTDB lineage: Bacteria > Bacillota > Clostridia > Oscillospirales > Acutalibacteraceae > Ruminococcoides. The sequence continues at coordinate 1,223 of CAMKSB010000171.1, read as the reverse complement.
TCATACATGGAGAGGTAGCCCTCCTTGACCGCAGCGCCGCCGAGCTTCTTGGAAACCGTCTGGCTGATGACCGCCTTGGTCAGCTCCACCGCCATATCGTCCAGACCGGACTCAAAAATAAAAATACGCTCCTTGAAGGAGTTGAAATCCGAGACGACGCGCTTATTGATGTTGCGCAGGTTGGCGTATTTTTCTTCGAGCGCCTTGTCCCAGAGCTGAAAACGCTCGATTTTTGGAATGAGATAAACCATAAACCGATTTTTCATGTCGTTGTAAAGTATCGGATAGGTCAGCCGTGCGCTGTAGCCGCAGGACGGACATTTCCACGCGAACAGCTCGCCGTCGAGCACCTTGTCGCGAAGAGCGCTGTTGATCGTGGCATTGACGCTTGTATAGACCTCCGCCTTGCTTAATTCGCCGCACATCGGGCAAACCACAGCCTTGTTGATTTTCTTTTCGGGCATAAGCAAACACCTCTTTTCAATCATTATAACAATTTTACGCCATATTCACAAGTAAATTTCAAAAAAATGTTGATTTATTCAAGAAAATCTGTCATAATATATAGCAGAATATTCGCTCATAATGAGTTTAAGGAGTTTTTGATATGCTGTATAACATTCTGGATACCATCAGAGGTACAATGAACACCGCCGGCGAAACGCTTTCCACCATGGCGCAGACCTTCGTTGAGAAAAACCGTACCAAGGCGAAGCTCAACCGTCTGAGAATGGTGATGAAGAGCGAAAGCGAGCTGATGAACCGCGCTTATATCGCGCTCGGCAAGGATTACTACGAGCTGCTCAAAAAGGGCGACGGCGCCGCGCTGGACGAAAAGCAGGAGAACCTGCTCAAGCTGATCGACAACAGCAAGGCAAAGATCTCTCGCGCCAGAGACTGCTATCGCCGTATCCTGGAGGATCAGACCGAGGATCTCTACACGACGGAGACCAACGAGAAGCCCGTGCCGCAGGAGGACGTGGTAGACATCACCGTTGCCTGCTCCAATGAGGACGACTACAGTTCCAGCCCCTTCGAGAACGTCTCCGCTGCCGCAGAGGAGGTCAAGGAGGCTCTGGAGGACACGGTGGAAGAGGTCGCCGAAAAGACGGAAAACGCTGCCGAAACCGTCAAGGAAAAAGCGGAGGACGCCGGCTGTCATATCTCCAAGGCAGTCAAAGAAGCCCTCGACGAGGAATATCCTGACGGCGAGCCGTTCTAAG
>CAMKSB010000170.1 GCA_946415335.1 uncultured Clostridia bacterium | reverse complement strand
ATTCGGCTCCCGGCACCATTGCCGCGTCGTGGATGCGCATGGACAGCGCCGGACTTCCCAGAAGATCGAGCGCCTCCTGCAAGAGCTGACGGTGCAGCTTTTTCAGCGTTCCGCCCAGCCGCCACGCGAGCGTGTTCTGGGTGGAAGCGAGTCCGGCGACAACCTCGCTCACGCCGCTGAGGTCGTCGATAAGCAGGTTGAGCTTATCGAGCAGCTCGCGAAGGCTTTTTTCGAGAGAAGCCCGGTAACTGGCGCATATTTCGTTGATATGACGGCGCAGCTGTTCTTCGATCTTCGCCTTTGCGCCGGCTTCGATTTTAGATTTTTCAGGGAGAAAGCCGCCGAGAAATTCCTTGAAAATACCGATCCCCAACGCCGCGAGCAGCAGGATCGGCGCTGCAGGGGTGAAGATCAGGGCGGCTATCGTCAGACCGCCGCCGATAGCGATCATCGACCAGTCGAAGGTCTGGCGAACGTCTAGTATCCGGCGGCTTTTGAGGGTGACGTCGGTGGAATAGGTAACGGCAAATTCCAGCTCCTTCCCCATCGAACGCGTCAGCTCGCGGATCTCCCCCTCGGCTTCCTCTGTCAACTCGCGCACCAGTTCTTTTCCGCGCGCGTCGAGGTTCAGTCCCTTGAGATAATCGCGCCATTTGGCGTTGATATCCTTGTTGCCGAGGTTCCTTGAGGCAAAGTCGGAGGCTTCGGCGTACATTTGGCTTTTCAGTTCCGCCGTGTCGGTAACGATGCGCTCAAAAGCGCTTTTTTCAAAGCGTTCTACCCATTTGAGCAGCGCTTTGTGCTTGTCGGCGATCATCTCTGCCTGCAGGCTGTTGCGGCAGCTTTGTTCCAGCAACAGTTCTGTGGCGCTGCCGACCGGGGCCGCCACCGCGTCGATAAATGTCTTGCCGCGGTAGAACTCTCCGCGCGTCGCGACGCGCTCAGCGATGGCGCCGGTGAGCAGATCAATCCGGCTCGCCTGTGTGAGCAGCCGGCTTTTGACCGGATCGGCGGTGTGCTGTGCCAGAAACGCCGCGCGCAAATGCGCAAAGACAAAGGGAACGGCGCTCCAATCCTGTCCGGCTAATGCACCGTAGGCGATGAACTGCCGGCGAATCTCCTCCAGACGGGAAAGCTGGAAGGCTTCCTCGATGTCCTCGGTGAGATAGCGCGGCTCTTCGTTCAGATCTACGCTCGCCTTGACGTTGATCACGCAGAGCACGGGCTTGCCCAACTCCAAGATCGCGCGGAAGCACTCCGCCTCCTGCGACTGCACGCCGTCATCCGTCATGAGGAACAGGATCATATCGGCGTTCTTTGCCGCCGCAAAGGCGACGTCCTCGTCCTTTTGTCCCTCAAACGCGCCGATGCCGGGCACGTCCGTGATACTCAGACCGTTCCACTCGTAGGTACGGATGTCGCGCGTCTTGCGCTGGGCGCCGTTGCCGATCGCCTTGCCGTCGCCGTGGGTGAGCACCTCCATCAGCGTGGATTTGCCTGCCATCGTCCTGCCGAACAGGGTGATATTGAATTGACTGAGATTGTTTTTCAGTTGGCGCAGTTCCTCGCGCGAGCTGTCGCTCACCTTGTCAAACGCCTTGGCGATGTCCTTGATCTGGCGGACAAGGGTGTGGTTGAGATCCGCGAGATAGGCAGACCTGCCGCTGAGCCGTCTGACGGACTGCTCCGTTTCGCTGCGAGCCAGCCGCAGGACGCGCTCGATCTCGCCAAGCTGCGCGTCCGCCGTCTCATAGCCGCGCAGTGCGCTCTGGCGACACCGCGCCAACGCTTCATTCAAATCGTAACGGTTTTCCATGGTTTTTTCTCCGTTGTTTTTCTGCTTTCATTATAGCGGTTTGCTCTGCCGGTGTCAACCGTCATCAAAAGGAAAACCGCCCCGATTGTCGGGACGGTTTGCAATCAGCAGGGTACAAAAGGCAGTTCGTATTCGTCGCGCGTCGGCTGCTGCTCTGTGATGCGCTCGCCGATGTGGTTCTCGTCCTCCGCTTCTACCAAATAGCGCTGGATCTTGGTGACGTCGGCAACGTCCAGTCCGTTGTCGTCCACGTCGCCGCGCTTGGCGATGGCGCCGTCCGTATCCGGCGTCATCTGGGCGATGACCATCTGGATCATAGTGGCGTCGGCGATATCTACCTTGCCGTCGCCGTTCGCGTCGCCGCGGATATAGCCGGTAGCGGCTGACGCTGCAGGCAGCAGGGACATCATGGCGATCGCTGCCGCGATACTGATGAGAATGCTGAGAAATAATGGTTTCTTCTTCATGTTTGTCTCCTTTATTCGTCGCTGTTTTCTGCGGCTACGCGGCGGATCTCGTCCTCCGCGTTCAAAAATGACTGCACTACTTTCGCGTCAAAATGAGTTCCGGCGTCCTCGCGGATAATGTCGATCGCTTTGTCGACCGGGAAAGGTTCTTTATAGCTGCGGCGTGAGATCAGGGCGTCGAAAACGTCGGCGACCGCCATGATACGCGCCGACAAGGGGATGTCCTCGCCGGCAAGCCCCTGCGGATAGCCCCTGCCGTTCCATTTTTCGTGATGGGATGCGGCAAGATTTTGTGCCTCGAGGAGATAGCCGGAATCGCCGCCGACGGTCTCGATGGCTTTCTCGATGATCTCGCCGCCTGCCGCAGCGTGGCTCTGCATGATCTTGAATTCCTCGTCCGTCAGCTTGCCCGGTTTGTTGAGCAGGGCGTCGGGGATCTGGATTTTACCGATGTCATGCAACGGCGCGGAATGCTCGACGTCGTTCATGAATTCCTCTGTCAGCTGGTCGTCGTAGACGCCGTCGCGCTTCATCTGCCGCACAATGATGCGGACATAGGCGGCGGTTTTGCGGACGTGGTCACCGGTGCAGTGGTCACGGCTCTCGACCAGATCCGCCAACACGAGGATCAGACCGTTCTGCAGGCGGTTGATCTGCTCGCCCTTTTCCTCTACCTCCTCGATGAAGTGAACCGTGGATTCGGTGTTGCTCGCCATTGCGTGGTAGAGGCTTTCTATCTCATCGCCGGTAAGCAGATTGAGGGAGCGAATGCGCTCGACGGACGCCGCGCGCGATTCGGGTGTGTCGAAGGCAAGCGATCCGGCAACGGCGGTCAGGCGGTTGATCGGTCCGGCAAGATAATAGTCTGCCATCCACATGGCAAAAACGAGGATCAGGGACAAAAAGCCCATAAACAATGAAATGATACGCGACAAAAAGGCGAGTTCGCTTGCCGCAAGACGTTCCATGGAAAGATCGACGGCGGTGTAGCAGATATTGCCCTTATCGTCGTTGACCGGATTGTACACCGTGAGCAGCCAGCCGTATTC
>CAMKSB010000169.1 GCA_946415335.1 uncultured Clostridia bacterium | reverse complement strand
CATGGTACACTGTCCGTCCTGCGGCGCCGGACTGCGGTTCGATATCGCGACGCAAAGCGCGGCCTGCGATTATTGTAACAACCGGTTTGACCCCAAAAAGATAACAGACAGCACCTATGACGATGCAAAAACCCAGAAAACATACGATAGCTACGCCTATATCTGCCCGTCCTGCGGCGCTGAGGTCGATACGACCGACAAGAACGACGCGGTCGGCTTCTGTCCGTACTGCGGCGGCGCTTCGATGATCTTTGACAAAATGCGCCGCGACTGGGCGCCCGACAAGATCATTCCCTTCCAGATCACCAAGGAGCAATGCAAGGAATTATACGTTGCAGAGGTCAAAAAACACCCCTTTGTCTCGTCTAAATTCCGCGATCCGGCGCTGATCGAGAGCTTCCGCGGCATCTACATGCCCTACTGCGATTTTGAGGGCGTGCTGGACGATCCGGTTCTGCTCAAAGCGCGCGGAAGGGAATATGACGAGGGAAACTACCACTACCGTACCGATTATTACGATCTCCGCGGCATGGCGCATTACAAGGTCACCGGCGGTACCTCGCACGACGCTTCCGTTGCCTTTGACGACCATATCAGCGAACGGCTGGCGCCCTTTGACAGACGCAATGAGCGCGGTTTCCGTCCGGTCTACCTCAGCGGATTTTACGCCGAGGCAGGCGATATCAGCATGAACGAATACGGTCCCGTGCTGTGGGACAAGATGCTGCCGGTGGTGCTCAACAAAATGGAGAGCGATCCGCAGGTTCAAAAATCGGTTCCCAACGATCATTTGAAAATCGACGATTCCAGAACCGACAACAATGTGCCGATGAAGATCGTCTCCGGCGGACGCAGGCTCTATCCGGTCTGGTTCATGAGTTACCGCCGCGGCAATAAGATCACCTACGCCGCCGTCAACGGTCAGACCGGCAAGGTCGCGGCGGATCTGCCGCTCAGTCCGCTGAAAATATTGCTCACGGCGCTGATCTGCTCGGCGGCGATCTTCGGCTTGCTGTTCCTGCTGATGCACTTCCTGCCGACTATGCCGGCGGTCACCACGCTCGGCGTGTGTACCATGCTCGGACTCACCGGCATGTATATGCTGCAGCATTTCTACATCAACACCGTCGGCGGCACGCTCGGTCAGGCTGAACTCAAGACCAAGCTGCCTGTTTTCTTTGTCGTTCTGTCGCTCGCGGCGACGGTCGGACTGATTCTGATGACGACCGACGGCACCTACGAACAAACCCGGCATTTTCTCGGCGTCATCATGACAGCTGTAGGCGTGGTCTTGCTGTTGTGCAAGTTTTATCTCCCGCAGGCAAAACTCACCGGCATGATCAAAAAGATCGAGTTGAAGGACGCTTCCATGCAGACCAACGGCATTCTGGTGGAAGCTAAGCGCTTCAATATCCCCAACACGCTCGTCCGTGTGATTCTGTATGTGTTCTTTCTGGCGATGATATGGATCGTTTATCTGGGCACCATGGGCAGCGTCGGCTGCTACAGCCTTGCGGCGGTCGAAGGAGCCGGGTTGTTTGTGCTGGCGCTCATGCACATTCTGTTCCAGACGCGGATCGCCTCGCGCAGACTGCCGCAATTCAACAAGAAAGGAGCGGCTTATGATGAAAATTAAAACCTGCTGCATCGCGCTGGTGCTGCTGCTCCTGCTTTCCTCCGGGCTGGTTGTCTCAGCCGCCGAAAAGACCTATCTCAATACGGAGACCAACTACAAGGCGCTGATCATCGACGACAACGATCTGCTCTCCGACGGCGAGGAAGCCAAGCTGCTGCAGGATATGCAGCCTCTGACGGAATACGGCAACATCGCCTTCTGGACGACCACCGAGGACACCTCCAACGAGATCGACCAGGCGCGTCTCAAGCGTAAGGAACTGTTTGGCTTTGACAGCGCCGGCATCTTTGTCATCAATATGAAGGTTCGCAAGCTGACCGTTCAAAGCTATGGCACGATCAACGGCTATGTGAACGATTCCTACGCGCGTTCCATCACGAACAACGCCAGCCGTTTTGCGACCTCCAAGGACTATTATGAATGCGCCAAAACCGTCTTTGAGCAAATGCTGAATCTGTGCCAAAAGCTGGACATCGCCGAACCGCTCAAGATCAGCGGCTATGTCGTCGTGTCGATCATGCTGGGCTTGATCATCGCGCTGGGCGTCGCCTTTTCCAAGCGGCAGAATCCGCTGCTGCAATACGAGGTCGAGGACTTCGGCAAGCGTTACCGCGCGGAAGGCAGCTTTGAGGAGGGCGTGACGGCGAGCTTCACCGGCTGTACCACGTCTCACCGTCCGCCTGCGCCGATGGTGACCTTCTCATCCGGCAGCAGCTGCTCCAGCGGTTCCAGCTGTTCGAGCTGTTCCAGCGGTTCCAGCTGCTCCAGCTGCGGCGGCGGTGGCTGCGGCAGCGGCGGCAGCTCCTCCTTCTGAGTATGGAAAAGACCTACAGTGATTTCACCCTGCAGTGGCACATCACCCACCGGTGCAACCTGCGCTGCAAGCACTGCTATCAGGACGACTACACCGCCTTTGACGGCGACGGCGCCAAGCTGGTGCTTGATCAGTTCAGCGAGGTCATCAAGGCTTACGATTGTATCGGACGACTGAACCTCACCGGCGGCGAACCGCTGACGCACCCGAAGCTGTTTGATATTTTGCACGAAGCGCGAGCACGCGGTATGCGCACCGGCGTGCTCACCAACGGCACCCTGATCGGCGAATGGGAAGCCCGCCGCCTGAAAGCGAGCGGCGTGGACTACGTGCAGGTCAGTCTGGACGGCTGCGAAAAAACGCACGACCGGATCCGCGGAAAGGGCAGCTTTGACCGCGCGGTCAACGGCATCATCGCCCTGCGTTCCCAGGGGATATTCACGAGCGTTTCCTTCACTGCGCAGCGGCAGAATCAAAATGAACTGGCGAGGCTCGCGCGTTACTGCGACAGCCTCGGCGCGGACAAGCTCTGGTTTGACCGCGTGGTGATCCCGGCTGACGAGGATAAGGAACAGCTCACGCTCTCCGCGACGGAATTCCGTAAGCTGTGCCGCACGGCGGCAAGGCTCAACCGGCGCGGCAAGGTGTTCTGCGGCCGTTCCCTGCAATTCTTGCCCTGCAAAAACAAGCTGATCTATCACTGCGCCGCCGGGGAGAATCTGTTGATCGTCCTCGCGAACGGCGACGTCATGCCCTGCCGGAGACTGCCGATCGTGATCGGCAACGTCCACGAGACCGATCTGCTGACCTTGCACCGGGAGCACCCTGTCATGCAGGACTTGCGCGGTATCGGGATCCCCGACGGCTGCAAGGCGTGTCAGTACGCCGAGA
>CAMKSB010000168.1 GCA_946415335.1 uncultured Clostridia bacterium | reverse complement strand
GATATTATTATGCTGAAAAAAATTCAGAAAATTAGTGCATTTCTGCGCAGATTGTGATATAATAGATTAGTTATATTATACCCCCATTCCTCAAAAAGTCAAAGAAAAAGTTTTTGAGGGGGTTTTGGAGCGATGAAATGACAAACAGACTTTTTCCGCACGGCGTTCGCAGCCGGCATTATCTAGGGCTGACCTTTTTTGCGGCGCTGGCGCTGGCGATCATTCTGGTGACGCCGTTTATCGCCTATAACGGCGGCGTTTTCTATTATTACGGCGACTTCAATGTGCAGGAGATCCCCTTCTATCAGCTGATCCATTCGCAGGTACGCGCCGGTGAGCTCGGCTGGAACCACCTCACCGACCTCGGTACCGACACCTTGGCGAGCTACAGCTTCTATCTGATGGGCAGCCCGTTCTTCTGGCTGACGATCCCCTTCCCGAACGAGATCGTGCCGTATCTGATCGGACCGCTGCTGATCCTCAAATTCGCCTGCGCTGCCTCGGCTGCCTACTGCTGGCTGCAGCGGCATGTGCGCTTCAAGGGTTACGCCGTGGTCGGCGCATTGCTCTACGCCTTTTCGGGCTTCTCGGTCTACAACGTCTTTTTCTTCCATTTCCATGAGCCGATGATCGTCTTTCCGCTGCTGCTGGCGGCGCTGGACTGCTTCCTCTACGACAAACGCCGCGGTATTTTCGCGGTGGCAGTGTTCGCCGCCTGTGTGGTGAATTACTATTTCTTCGTCGGTCAGGCGCTCTTTGTGGCGATGTATTACCTGACGCTCGTGTTCACCAAGACCTACCGCTTCCGCCTGAGCGAATTCTTCCTGCTGGCGGTCGAGGTGGTGCTCGGCTTCCTGGGAACCATGTTCGTCCTGCTGCCCAGCATACTCGGAACGCTCGGCAATCCGCGGCTGGCTTCCTACCCCAACGGTTGGAACGCGCTGGTTCACGACCGTCCGCAGCGGTATTTCCTGACCTTGTTCGCCTTCTTTTTCCCGGCGGATATGCCGGCGATGCCGACCTTTACGCCCGAATCCAACTGCAAATGGGCGAGCGTTGCCGGATGGCTGCCGCTGTTCGGCATGACCGGTGTGATCGCCTATTTGCAACTGCGCCGCCGCGATTGGCTCAAAAAGCTGATGGTGCTGCTCATGCTCTTTGCCGCGATCCCGGCGCTCAACAGCATGTTCCAGATGCTGAACTTTTCTATCTATTATACGCGGTGGTTCTATATCCCGGTGCTGCTCTTCTCGCTGGCGACCATGCGCGCCGTCGAGGACACGGAAGCCGACTGGAAACGCGCCATGTACTGGTCTGCCGGCATCACCCTCGGACTCTCGCTGCTGGTGGGCTTCATGCCGCTGCTGACGGAGAAGGACGAGGTCAAGGACTGGAGCATCGGCGTTGCCGGTGACAAGACGCGCTTCTGGATCTACGTGATCTTCGCCCTTTCAAGCCTGCTGGCGCTGGTGCTGATCTACAAAAAATTCGGTTCCACGCGGAATCGCTTCTTCATCGCCTCGGGCTGCGGCGTGATGGCGGTGGCGCTTGTCACGACCATCTTTGTGTTCGGCAACGCGACGCTTGCCAGCGGTTCTACCCATACCATCCGCGACGATATCCTCAATTCGCGCGATAAGATCGAGATCGACGATCTGGAGGACGTGCGCAGCGACTTCTACAAGGCGGTCGACAACACCGCCATGTTCTGGAAGGTACCGAGCATCAACTGCTTCCAGAGCTCGGTCAACACGAGCATCATGAAATTCTACAACGGCATCGGCATCACGCGCGACGTGGCTTCGCGGCCGGACTTTACGGCTTACGGCGTCCGTCCGCTGCTGAGCACGAAATACTACTTTGACCATACCGCCGACAACAAAAACAAGGACGACGACGTCTGCTTCACCGACAAAAACGACAAGACCAAAATGCCCTGCTGGCGCTTCCTGAAACACACCAACGGCTTCGACGTTTACGAAAACGAGTGCTACATCCCCATGGGCTTCTGCTTTGACGACTACGTGACCGAGGCGGAATTCAGCCAGCTGAGCAAGGTCGATCAGCCGCAGGCGCTGCTCTGCGGTCTGGTGCTCTCCGAGGAGGACATGAAGAAAAACGCCGACATCACCGGCTACTACGGCGGCGAGACCTCGCTCGGAAAGAGTATGCGCGAGCGCTTCGTCATGACCGACAAGCGCTACAAGGAGACCTGTACCAAGCTGGCGCAGAACGCCTGCGACCGGTTTGCCTACACCAAGGAGGGCTTTGAAGCCCACTTCAACAATCAGGACAAGGCGCGTCTGCTGTTTTTCAGCGTGCCCTACAGCGACGGCTTTACCGCTGCGGTCAACGGCGCCGAAGCGCAGATATTCAAGGCGGATTTCGGACTGATGGCGATCCGTCTCCCGGCGCAGACGGACTGCGATATCGTCTTTACCTACCGCACGCCGGGCTTTAAGATGGGCTCCGTGATCAGTCTGGCTGCCCTGGCAGGCTTTGCGGTTTACATCGCCGTTGTCCTGCTCATCAAACGGAAAAGGAGATTGAACCATGCAATTTGATAAGATTTTATCCTATACCGACGAACTCCTCGCCGACCTCGACGCCCTCATGCGCATCGAGTCCGTCGACGGCGAGAACAACGAGGCGTGTCAGCAGGCGCTGGACTTCATGCTCAGCCGCGCGAAGGATTTCGGGTTGGTTCCCGAGCGCGTGACCGACAAGAGCGGTCAGGTCGACCTCGGCAGCGGCGGCAAGGTCTGCGGCGTTCTGTCTCATCTCGACGTGGTGCCTGCCGGCAACAGCTGGACAGTGCCGCCGTTTGCGCTGACCGAGCGCGACGGCAGACTCTACGGCAGGGGCATTGCCGACGACAAGGGCGCTTCCATGGTGACGCTCTACTGTATGCGCGCGCTCAAGGAGCTGGGCGTAGAGGGCAAAAACACCCTGCGCGCGATCTACGGTATCGCCGAGGAAACCGGCATGACCGATATGGAGGGCTATTTTGAGAAGAAGCCGCTGCCCGATCTGGCGTTCACGCCCGACAGCGACTACGGCGTATGTTATGCGGAGAAGGGTATCCTGCACGTCGAGGTCAGCACCCCGACCAACGAAGCGACGGTGCTCTCGCAGTTCCGCGCCGGCAAGGCGGTCAACGCCGTGCCGGATCTGGCTTACGTCCTGCTCGATTCGTCCGACTACGACGAGCAGCGCCTCATGCGGCTGGCAGACGCGAGCCCGGGCAGCTTTGAATTCAACTATACCATCGACGGTCTGATGATCGTCAGCCGCGGCAAGGCGGCGCATGCCTGCGAGCCGGAAAAGGGCTTCAACGCGGCGGCGGCGCTGGTCGACCTGATCGCCAACGCCTACGAGGTATA
>CAMKSB010000167.1 GCA_946415335.1 uncultured Clostridia bacterium | reverse complement strand
GATCGTCCGTACCAAGCACGTCATCGTCAAGCCGCTGACCGTCGAGGAAGCGATTCTGGAGATGAACATGGTCAACCACGACTTCTTCCTGTTCGTCAATGCCGAGTCAGGCGACGTCAACGTCGTTTATCGCCGCAAGGACGGCAATTACGGTCTGTTGGAGCCGGCAATGTAACAATCTTTGCCTCGTCAATTGTGTAGGGTTCGGTCTTGACCGAACCCTCTGACTGTAGAAAAAGCGCAAACGCGTTTTTGGATAATTGTAGGGGCGGACCCGTGTGTCCGCCCGAAACGTTTATGATTAATGGAATGTCGGTTTTGTGTAAAAAGTTGACAATTTCCCGCGGGCGGACACATGGGTCCGCCCCTACGAAAAAACTATTAAATACTAAATAAAAATATGAAAAATATTTTTTCGACAAACTGAGGGTTCAGTCTTGACTGAACCCTAATGTTATATCAGACAAGAATTTGAGGACATACTTATGAACCTGACATTTTGCGCCCCCTGTATCTTCGGACTGGAGGGCATCTGCGCCAACGAGCTGAAATTTCTCGGACTGAAAAACGTCCGCGCCGAGAACGGCAGGGTGCTTTTTGAGGGCGATTTTTACGATCTCGCCAAAGCCAACATCTGCTCGCGCTACGCCGAGCGCATCCAGATCCTGCTCGCGGAATTTCGCGCCAAGACCTTTGACGAACTCTTCGAGGGCGTCCGCGCGGTGGAGTGGGAGCGCTTCATCGGCATGAGCGACGCGTTCCCGGTCAAGGGAAGCTGTCTTTCCTCCGCGCTGATGAGCGTGCCGGACTGCCAGAAGATCGTCAAGAAAGCCGTCGTGTCGCGGCTTTCCGACCGCTACATGCTCTCCTGGTTCGAGGAGACCGGCGCTGTTCACCAGATCCAGTTTTTGATCATCAAGGACAAGGTGAGCGTCCTGCTCGACACCTCCGGCGCGGGACTGCACAAGCGCGGCTACCGCGCGGAGTCCAACGAAGCGCCCATCAAGGAGACGCTCGCGGCGGCGATGGCGGAGCTTGCCAGGGTGCGCCCGAACCATTTCGTCACCGATCCCATGTGCGGCAGCGGCACCATCGTGATCGAAGCCGCGATGAAGGCGAAGAATATCGCGCCGGGGCTGAACCGCTATTTCGCGGCGGAGCGCTGGAGCTGCGTGCCGGCAGACGCCTTTGAACAGGCGAGAGAGGAAGCCAAAGCCGCCGTCCGTCAGGATATCTCCTTCCGCGCCGAGGGCTATGATATCGACGACGCAGCCTTGGAGACCGCCGCGCGTAACGCGGAAATCGCCGGCGTCGCCGACCTGATCCGCTTTGAGCACCGCGACCTGCGCGACTTCAAACCGGCGGAGGGCTACCAGACCGTCATCACCAATCCGCCTTACGGCGAGCGCCTGCTCAGCATCGAGGAAGCCGAGAGCCTGTACCGCGTGATGGGCGAGCGCTTCATCCGCGAAAAGGGCAAGAGCTACACCGTGATCTCGCCCGACGACGACTTTGAAAAGCTGTTCGGCAGACGCGCGGACAAGCGCCGCAAGGTCTACAACGGCACCCTGAAATGCCAGATCTATCAGTATTTTTTATAATCTTCACAAATTTGCTTTGCGTCGAAAAAAACACTGTTCCAATATGGCGAAAAATTGTGAAATGCTTGACAATTCGCGGTTTTTTACCTATAATTTAAGATGTGTAAAAAGGTTAATCCACACGGAAAGAAGTGAAAAATATGGAAACTTCCGTACTTTGCCGGCTTGATCGCACGGCGAAGGCTTATGCCGACAAAATCGCCTTCAAGGACAGCGAAAACGCGCTGACCTTCGGCGAGTTCAACGCGCTCACCAAGGCGGTCGGTACCTGTCTGGCAAATAAGGTTCCGGCAGGCGCGCCTGTCACCGTCATGTCCGGCAGACACGTCTACACCCCTGCCTGCTACCTCGGCGCAGTCCGCGCGGGATGCTTCTATGCCCCGATGGACGGCGATATGCCCGTCACCCGTCTCAACCAGATCCTCGGCGTGATCAAGTCACAGATCATGATCGCCGACAGGGCGCATCTCGAAAAGGCGCAGAGCCTTGATTTCGACGGCGAGATCATCGTCATGGAGGACATTCTCGAAACCCAGCCCGACGAGGAGCTGCTGGCGCAGAGAGAAGCGACGCTCGTCAACACCGCGCCACTCTACGTCATCTTTACCTCCGGCTCTACCGGCGTGCCCAAGGGCGTTATCACCTCTCACCTCAGCCTGATGACCTATATCGACGCCGTGAGCAAGGTGCTCGACATCAATGATTCCGATATCCACGGCAACCAGTCTCCGCTGGACTATATCGCCGCGATCCGCGATATCTATTTTCCGCTCACCTTCGGTTCTTCGACCTACATCATTCCCAAGAATGAGTTCGCCGTTCCCACCGCGCTCTTTGAAACCCTCAACCGCGAGAAGATCACCGCGCTGTGCTGGAGCGTTGCCGGCGTAGAGCTGCCTGCCAAGCTGGGCGCCTTCGACGTGCTCAAGCCCGAATACCTCAAGAAGCTCTGCTTCTCCGGTTCGGTCATGCCCTGCAAGTACCTCAAGATCTGGCAGGAGAACCTTCCCGACGTGCTCTACGTCAACCAGTACGGCCCCACCGAGGCGACTGCCTCCTGCACCTACTATGTGGTCAGGGAAAAGGTGGACGACGATACCGTTCTCCCGATCGGCAAGCCCTATGACAACTACCGCGTCATGCTGCTGACCGAGGACGACAAGCCCGTTCCCGACGGCGAGACCGGCGAGATCTGCGTCAGCGGTCCCATCCTCGCGCTCGGTTACTACGGCAACAGCGACTACACCGAGAAGTCCTTTATCCAGAATCCGCTCAACCCCAACTACCGCGAGCTGATCTACAAGACCGGCGACCTCGGCAGCTTTGCTCCCGACGGTACCCTGCTTTTCCACGGAAGAAAGGACAGGCAGATCAAGCACCTCGGCCACCGCATTGAGCTCGGCGAGATCGAGGAAGCTGCCCGCAAGATCGACGGCGTTGTCGACTGCTGCTCTCTCTACAACAAGCCCAAGGAGCACCTCTACCTGTTCTACACCGGTACGGCGACCTCCAAGGACATCGTTTTGGCTTTCCGTCAGAATATGCCGGCGTTCATGGTGCCGCGCAAGCTCGTCAACCTCGACGTGCTGCCCACCCTGCCCAACGGCAAATTAGATATGCAGACACTCAAAACCTATTTCAAATAATACAACAAAAGGAGATTTAACACCATGAAAGAAGAATTAATGCAGATTCTGGAAGAACTCAGACCGGACGTAGATTTCGCGAACGAAACCGCTCTCATCACCAACGGCGTACTCGATTCCTTTGATATCGTTGCCCTGGTCGGCGAGCTGAACGACGCGTTCGACATCGAGATCAAGCCCAACAACCTCGTTCCCGAGA
>CAMKSB010000166.1 GCA_946415335.1 uncultured Clostridia bacterium | reverse complement strand
CCCCGGTTTGGTCAAGACCAAACCCTACGTTATAAGTGTATTATTTCAACATCATCGAAAGACAAACGATAGTTTTTCGACAAACTGAAACGGTCAGCCGATTTTGGCTGACAGTTTCTTTTACACTTTATATTTAATTTCGCCGATGGTGTTGAGGATGTCCTCTTTCATGCGCAGGGCTTCTGTTCTTGCCGCCTGCGCGAAGTCCTCCTCGGTGAGACCTTGCTTTTTCCATGCGCACATGATGCCGCGGCTGGAATTGATGATCGCGCCGAGTCCGTTTTTATCAAAGGCGTTCTTCGCGTCCTGAGCGCCGCCGCCCTGAGCGCCGTAGCCGGGTACGAGGAAGAAGGTGTGCGGAGCCTTCTCGCGCATTTCCGCGAGCTGTTCGGGATAGGTCGCGCCGACGACCGCGCCGACCGCGGAATAGCCGTACTTGCCCATCAGGTCAGCGCCCCAGCCTTCGCACATTCTGCCCATCTGCTCATAGACGGTCACGCCGTTTTCAAGCTTCATGTCCTGCAGCTCGCCGGAACTGGGATTGGATGTCTTGACGAGGACGAAAATGCCCTTGTCCTGTGCCGCGCAAACCTGCGCCAGCGGCTTGATGCCGTCGGTGCCGAGATAGCCGTTGACGGTCAGCGCGTCTGCGCCGAAGGCGGCAACGCTCTCGCCGGCGATATCCGTCGTACCGAGGTGAGCGGTGGCGTAAGCCTCCATGGTAGTGCCGATGTCGTTGCGCTTGCCGTCGGTGATCACGAACATGCCCTTGGACTGCGCGTAGGCGATGGTCTCGGCGAGCGCCTTTACACCCTGCCAGCCGTACATCTCATAGTACGCTGCCTGCGGCTTGATGGCAGGCACGACGTCATAGATCTCGTCAATGATCGCCTTGTTGAAGGCAAGCAGCGCCGCCGCTGCGCCTTCCAGCGTCTTGCCGTACTTTTCAAAGCACGCGTCCTTGATGGAAGCCGGCACATAGTCGAGCTTCGGGTCGAGACCGGCGACGGTCGGGTTTTGCATACGGATGATACTGTCAATCAATCTGTCAAATGCCATAGGTTTCCTCCGGGATTAGCTGTTAATAATATCGTACAAATCGTTGGCGAATTTGTAGTAGTCCTTGCGGTCGTCCTGAACGAACTGGATCGCCGGACGGGGATGGGTGTTGTACTGACCGGTGAGCATGTAGGGAATGTCATAACCCCACTTGACGCCTTCCTCGCGGAGACTGTTCATGTTGTCCTGGATAAAGCGGATGATCGGGTTGACCTTGTACTTCGGGTTTTTGAGGAAACCGAGCAGCAGCTCCAGGGAGCAGTTACCGGCGCCTCTGCCCATGCCGTCAACCGTCGCGTCCAGATAACTCGCGCCGTAAGCCATCGCTTCGATGGTGTTCGCGAAGGCGAGCTGCTGGTTGTTATGGGCATGGATGCCGGTGGATTTGCCGTACTTCTCGGCGATCTCGCCGTAGAGATCGGACAGGCGGCGCGCTTCTTCGGGATAGAGGGAGCCGTAGCTGTCGACGATATAGAAGCAGGAGACCGGCGTTTGTCCCAGAATTTCCAGCGCGGTGATGATGTCCTCGGTACGCGCCTTGGAAACCGCCATGATGTTGATGGTCGTCTCGTAGCCCTGCTTCGCGCAGTATTCGATCATCTCGACCGCCGAAGGGATCGTGTTGATGTAGGTGGCGATACGCACCAAGTCGATCGGGCTTTCGCTCTTGGGGATGATATCCTCCTCGAAATCGGTTCTGCCGACGTCCGCCATGACGGCGATCTTCATTTTCGGCGAGCCTTCGCCGACGATCGCGCGGATGTCTTCGTCGTTGCAGAATTTCCACTTGCCGAAGTCGTCCTCGTCAAAGATCTCCTTGGAAGCCTTGTAGCCGAACTCCATGTAGTCTACGCCGGCTTTGAGGTTCGCCTTGTACAAGTCCTGCACAAATTTGTCGCTGAAACGGAAGTCGTTGCAGAGTCCGCCGTCGCGGATCGTCGCGTCAACAACGCGTATATCCTGTCTGACGGACAGAAGATTACCTTTTTGTGCCATTAAATCTCACTCCAATATAACCAAAATATACCAATATATGCTAATTGCCGCCGACGGCGGCAAGAAAGCGTTTAGTCAGCCGCTTCGTCGAACACGACCTCGCCGTCGAGGAAGGTCTTGACGACCTTTCCGGTCAAAGTCATGCCCTTGAAGGGCGTATTTTTACTTTTTCCGTGCAGACGATCGACGTCCACCGTCCACTCGCGGTTCAGATCGACCAGCGCGATGTCCGCCGGTGCGCCGACCGCCAGGGTGCCTGCCGGAATGCCGAGCAGCTTTGCCGGATTGGCGCTCATTTTTTCGATCAGCTGCGAAAAGCTGAGCAGTCCGGGCTTGACCAGATACGTCACGCCGACTGCCAGCGAGGTCTCCATGCCGATCGAGCCGTTGGGCGCTTTTTCAAAGTCGGCTTTATCCTCCGGCGTATGCGGCGCGTGGTCGGTGGCGATCGCGTCGAGCGTACCGTCCTGCAAGCCTTCGATGATCGCCTGAACGTCAGCGGCGGTTCTGAGCGGCGGATTCATGCGGAAATCCGCGTCTCTGCCCATGAGCGCCTGCTCGGTCAGGGAGAAGTAGTGCGGCGCGGTCTCGGCGGTGACTTTCACGCCCCTGCGCTTTGCGTCGCGTACCAGCGCCACGCTTGTCCGGGTACTGACATGGCAGATGTGCACCGGCACATTGTCCGCCGCTGCCAGCGCGATCTCGCGCGCAGTGCCGCAGTCCTCGGCAGCCGCCGGAATGCCCTTCACGCCGAGCGCTTCGCTGACAGCGCCCTCGTTGATCTTGCCGCCTTCGGCAAGGGATAAGTCCTCACAATGCGCCACTACGGTCATGCCGAGCTTTGGCGCACGGTTCATGGCTTCGCGCAGGTGCTTTGTCTGCAGCACCGGTCTGCCGTCATCGGATAGTCCGACGGCTCCGGCGTCTCTGAGCGCCTGCAGATCGGTCGGCTCCTTGCCCTGCAAGCCCTTGGTGATGCTCGCCGCCACATAGACGCGCGCTTTTGCTTCCTTTGCCTTGTCGAGTATGTAGCGGACGGTTTCGGGGCTGTCCGCAGCGGGATTGGTGTTGGGCATGGCAAGCAGCGAGGTCACGCCGCCTGCAGCTGCCGCGTTGCAGCCGGTGAGGATATCCTCCTTGGCTGTCTGTCCGGGATCGCGAAGATGGACATGCATATCTACCAGTCCGGGTACGGCGTACAAGCCTGCCGCGTCGATCTCGCGGTCGCCGCTGAGGTTTTGTCCCACCGCGGCGATCCTGCCGTTTTCTATCAGAATATCGTTTGCGCCGTTCAGTCCGTCTGCCGGAGAAACAACGGTCGCGTTTTTGATCACTGTCGTCATGACTTCACCTTATCGTTTGTTGGGAGGTCTGCGCGTACCGCTCTGCGGCGGGCGGCGCTTTG
>CAMKSB010000165.1 GCA_946415335.1 uncultured Clostridia bacterium | reverse complement strand
CACCTTCGGGATCGTCGGTCATGCCGTTGAGGATATTGATGTTCTCGGGCTTCATATCAACCAGATGGTTGAAGAAGTTGTCGTGCATGAAGTACCAGTAACTCTGGTCATGCTCGTGAGGAAGTCCGAGGTATTCGTCCATGTTGAAGGTGACGACGTTCGCGAAGGAAAGTTCGCCCTTCTGGTTCATGGTGTAGAGCTCCTTGTAAACGCCGATCGGTGAGGAACCGGTGGGAAGTCCGAGAACGAACGGACGGTTCTCCTTGTGGTTCTTGATTTTCTGAGCGATATACTGAGCTGCCCACTTGCACATTTTATCGTAATTGTCCTGAATAACAACTCTCATTTTGAATTAATCTCCTTGAAATGATATCGTAGTATTTATGCATATCACGGTGACAGAGGAACCTTTGTTGCAGTGTTGATTCTGTTTTTTTCTTTCCTCCTGACGACTGACCGATCAGCCGTGGCAGCATCCGCCGAGTCTTTCGATCACTGCCAACCCTCGTCAACCCTATGGGTCCTGGCGCTAATAGTCTCGTGTTCTCCTTTCGCTGAGGCTATTTTATTATGGCGTTACGCGAAATATCCGCATAAACATTAAAATTTTAACATACACCAAAGTAAAAGTCAAGTGAATCTGTTTGTCATCACGGAAAACCGATTTTGCCGCCGGCGCAGGATTTGGCGCAAGACAAAAGCGCTCCGCCGCAACGGAGCGCCTGTTTTTGTGTGTGAATATCACAACGCCTGACCGCACTTTTCGCAGTAATGGGACATTTCGGAGTTCGAGGCGCCGCAGTTGGGGCAGGTTTTACCGCCGCCGTTCGAAGTGATCGGTGCGGTATATGCGAACGCAGAGTTGCCGCCGTCATAGCCGGGCGTCTCATTGCCGCAAATTTTCGCTTCCATATTTTGCACGCTGTGGATCAACTGACCGTAGCCGTACAGCACAAAGCTGCCGATCCATGCGCCGAGCACACCCAAGGCAGCAACGATGATACCGCCGAAAATCATGCCGATGCCCGGTCCTACCAAGCGGCGGTTACCAAGCATCATGCAACCGCTGATCATCACTCCAAGACCGGTAATGATGGCAAGGACGATACCGATGATGCAAAGAACCTTTGCCAATACTCTGATTTTGTTACCAATGTTTGAGAACATATTGATTGCCTCCCGAAAAATGATATAGTGCCCGCAGGCACTTTTATGGTTCTATTATAAACGAATTTGCAGAAATGTCAATACTTTATCGTCAGTCCGGCGTTTGCCTGTCTGCCAAAGCGGGCTCCCTGTACGAATAACGCAAGTTCACGACAGGAGCCGGGCAATAAATTGCCTGCTCCTGCCGTGAAATTATCATCTTTTTAACTGCTGTGATGGAAGGTCGGAACCAGGTCGCCGAGCAACTCGACGGTTCTTTCCGAATCGTTTTCCTGAGCCGCCTGATGAAGGTTATCGAGTTTTACCGTCAGCTCGACCGGGTTGATATGGATCTGGTTGCCGATGAAGATTTTTTTGTTTTCCGTCGACTGCAGCCCCTCTTCGTCCATGAGCAACTCCTCAAAGAGTTTTTCGCCCGGACGCAGACCGGTGAAAATGATCGGCACTTCGGTGTAGGGCGTCTTGCCGTACATGCGGATCAGATTCTCCGCCAGCGTGGTGATCTTGACGGGAGCGCCCATATCGAGGACAAAGATCTCGCCGCCCTTTGCCATGGCGCCGGCTTCGAGCACCAGCGACACCGCTTCGGGAATCGTCATGAAATACCGGATGATATCCGGGTGGGTGACCGTGACAGGCGAACCGCTTTCGATCTGCTTGCGGAACAGCGGAATGACGGAGCCGTTCGAGCCGAGCACATTACCGAAGCGCGTGGTGACAAATTCGGTATTGCCCCCTTGCTGCGCCATGTACTGGATGATCATCTCACAGGCACGCTTGGTCGCGCCCATGACGTTGGTGGGATTGACCGCCTTATCGGTGGAGATCATCACAAACTTGGCGGTCTTATATTCCATCGCCAGCTTGGCGACGTTATAGGTACCGAAGATGTTGTTCTTGACCGCTTCCTCGGGAACCGTCTCCATCAGCGGCACATGCTTGTGCGCAGCCGCATGGAATACCAGTTCCGGACGATATTGCTCAAAAATCACCTTCATCTTGTCATAATCTCTGACGGAAGAGATCAGTGTGACAAGATCGAGGTTTGCACCGTATTCGCGCACCAGCTCCTGCTGGATCTCATAGGCGCTGTTCTCGTAGATATCGACGATGATCACCTGCTTGGGCTGATAGGAGGCGATCTGACGCACCAGCTCGCTGCCGATGGAACCGCCGCCGCCCGTCACCATGCAGACCTTGCCGGTGATAAATTCGCGGATCTTGTTTTTATCAAATTCGATCGGCTTTCTACCGAGCAGATCCTCTATTTTGATTTCCTGTGCCTGCGCGATCAGCTGCTGACCGTCGCCGAAAAGCAGCTCGCTAAGGTAGGGGATCACCTTGATTTTACACTTTGTCTGGGAGCAGTAATCGAGGATCTTGCGCTTTTCCTCTTCCTCGCAGGAGGGGATCGCTACGATGATATTGGAAACACGGTACTCCTCACACAGCTTTGGGATCTCAGGCGTTGTTCCGAGCACCGGCACGTTGCTGATATGCGTGCGCTGCTTGGTGATATCATCATCTACGAATCCGACGGGATTGATGTTGCGCGACGGATTGTTTTCATCATAGCGCGCGTTTTCGATCTCGCGCAGGATCATGCGTCCTGCCTGACCGGCGCCGACAATCAGCGTGCGCTGCTTGCCTTCGTCATTATCCTCTGTCAATTCCAGGAAGGTTCTCTTGAACACGAAGCGAAAGAGCAGTATCGCAGCAACGGTGACCAGATAGAACAGACACCAGAACACCAGTCTGGGACGTTCGCGCAAAACCGTGAACAGAATATAACTCAGTATAAAACCTACGGTCACAGCGGCGCCGCACACCAAATAATCGCGATAATTAAAATACCGCCACAGGCGCGTGTAGGCACCGACTGCAACCAACAGCAAAATACAGGTGAAAATATTAAAAACAATATAATAGAGCAGGTCGCGCGTAGCGGCAGGCCCGATCCATCCGATCAGTGAAAGGAAATAATTCAAGGTGATGCCGCTGACTGTGATGATGATAATATCCGCGATCAGCAGGATCAGTTTTCGATAGTTAAACTTAGACAATATAATAACCCCTCTGCTTTGTCCGTTTAATCTGCATACTATTTTAGTATAAAGCAGAAGCCGCAAAAAGTCAATGCCGCAGCCATCATCAAAGATAATTTATGCAGAAAAAACCGTTTTGGCAGCGTCGACGCTCTCTTTTGCGTCGCGGCAATAGAAATCCGCGCCGATCTTCATCGCATAATCGCGCGTGAGTACAGCGCCGCCGACGAAAATCTTCACACGGCTGGAGCCGT
>CAMKSB010000164.1 GCA_946415335.1 uncultured Clostridia bacterium | reverse complement strand
GGTGCCGCGACACCTTCCCCTCGGGGGAAGGCTTCCATGCGGCATTAAAATTTTATCATCAGAAAAAGACAAAAGTTACTTTATCGACAAACTGACGGGCAGGCTGCGCCTGCCCGTATTTGATGATTCATGTAACCCGGCTTAGTTGTTGATGAGCTTATCCTCGTCAGACCAGCTGTAGAGCTTTCTGACCTCGGTGCCGATGACCTCGGCAGGAGACTCGGAAGCGAGCTTTCTCATCGCGCGGAAGTGAGCCTGACCGCCTGCGGGAGACATGTCGAGCAGGAATTCCTTCGCGAAGGAACCGTCCTGGATGTCGGAGAGGATCTTCTTCATCGCCTTCTTGGTGTCGTCGGTGATGATCTTGGGACCGGTGATGTAGTCGCCGTACTCAGCGGTGTTGGAGATGGAATATCTCATTCCGGCGAAACCGGACTGATAGATCAGGTCAACGATCAGCTTCATCTCGTGGATGCACTCGAAGTAAGCGTTTCTGGGATCGTAGCCTGCCTCGCAGAGAGTCTCAAAGCCTGCCTGCATGAGCGCGCAAACGCCGCCGCAGAGAACAGCCTGCTCACCGAAGAGGTCGGTCTCGGTCTCGGTTCTGAAATTGGTCTCGAGAACGCCGGCTCTTGCGCCGCCGATGCCGAGAGCGTAAGCCAGCGCGAGATCCTTCGCCTGACCGGTAGCGTCCTGAGCGACCGCGACGAGGCAGGGAACGCCCTTGCCTGCCTGATACTCGGAACGAACGGTGTGTCCGGGACCCTTGGGCGCGATCATGGTGACGTCAACGTCAGCCGGGGGAACGATCTGACCGAAGTGGATGGCGAAGCCGTGAGCGAACATCAGCATGTTGCCTGCCTCGAGGTTGGGCTCGATGTCCTGCTTGTACATAGCAGCCTGCTTCTCATCGTTGATGAGGATCATGATGATGTCAGCCTTCTTGGCAGCCTCGGCAGCGGTGTAAACCTCAAAGCCCTGTGCCTCAGCCTTTGCCCAGGACTTGCTGCCCTTGTAAAGTCCGATGATAACGTTGCAGCCGGACTCCTTGAGGTTCAGCGCGTGAGCGTGACCCTGGCTGCCATAGCCGATGATGGCGATGGTCTTGCCGTCGAGGAGTGACAGGTTACAATCGGACTGATAATAAATGGGTGCCTTCATGTTTTCTCTGTAGTCTTTCATTTGAAATTCCTCCTTGCCGCAAATGCGGCGGTTGATATGAAAATTTATTGAGTTGCGCCACAGGCGCAGTGATCAGTGATGTATTATACCGAAACGGCAGCGTTGCCGCGGTCGATGGCAATGGTGCCGGTACGGACGATCTCGCGGATGCCGTAGGGCTTGAGCATGTCGATCAGCGTGTTGACGCGCGAAGCGCATTCGCAGTATTCGACGGTCACGCAGCTGGGAGCCGCGTCGACGATCTTCGCCTGCATGATCTCGGCGGTCTTGATGATCTCGGCGCGTTTGGAGGCGGCGCAGTGAACCTTGATCAAAATCAGCTCGCGGCTGATGAACTCGCCTTCGCTGAGACGCTTGACCTTGATGACCGGGATCACCTTGTTGAGCTGTTTTTCAAGCTGCTCGACCACATACTCGTCGCCGTTGGCGACAATGGTAATGCGCGAAACCTTGGGATCGTTCGTCACGCCGACGGCGAGCGAATCAATATTGAAGCCTCTGCGCGAGAACAGTCCGGAGATTTTGGAGAGGACGCCCGCGTGGTTTTCTACCAGAATAGATAATGTATACTGCATGCGTGTTCCTCCTTAAATCGACGGCGTGTCGGGATAGACGTTGCAGACAAGGATGAAGGGCTTATCCGACTTGACCATTCCCTTGATGATCTCCTCGGCTTCCTCGTTGGAATCGGCTTCGGCGTGGTCGATGCCGTACGCCTCGGCGATCTTGAGGAAATCCGGGTCGCCCTGAAGAATGGTGGCGCTGTGACGGCAGTTGTAGTTCTTGTCCTGCAGCTCGCGCACCATGCCCAGACGGTGGTTGCGCATGATGATGATCTTGATCGCCAGATCGTTGCCGACGATGGTCGCCAGCTCGTTCATGCTCATCTGGAAGCTGCCGTCGCCGCAGACGACCACGACGTCACGGTTGGGACGCGCCATCTTTGCGCCGACTGCCGCCGGAATGGAATAGCCCATCGTGCCCATGCCGCCGGTGGTAAGAAAGCGTCCCTCGCGGATGCGGAAGTTGTTGGCGCACCAGATCTGGTTCTGACCGACGTCCGCGACGAGGATCGCCTTGGAACGCAGCATGGCGCTCAAATGCGCGACCAGTGTACGCGGCTCGACAAAGCCCTCAAAAACAGGCGGCTCGCGCAGGAAATCCTTCTTCCATGTCTTGACGGTCTCCTGCCACTGGGTCGGCACCTTGTAATCGCCGATGGAATCAATGAGCATGTTCATGACGTTCTTCATGTCGCCGACGATCGGGATCTCGGTCTTGACGTTCTTGCCGATCTCCGCCGGGTCAATGTCGATATGGATGACCGTGGTGTTTTCGCTCATCTGGTGAGGCGCTGCAACGGCTCTGTCGCCGAGTCTCGCGCCGCAGACGATCACGAGATCCGCGTCGTGTAAAGCGCGGTTGGCGACCGCCTTGCCGTGGGTGCCGAGCATACCGAGATAGAGCTCATGCTCGCTGGGCATGACGCCGATACCCATCATGGTCGAGATAACGGGAATGCCGGTCATGTCGGCAAACGCCTGGAATTTGGGCTTCACGCCCGAAAGCAGCACGCCGCCGCCGGATACGATCACGGGACGTCTGCTCTTTCTGATCGCCTCAACAGCGCGTTTCACCTGGATCGCGTGACCCTTGGTGTTGGGCTTGTAGCCGACGATATTGACGGAATCCGGATAGACGAATTCTTCGATCTCGTTCTCCTGGATATCCATGGGGATGTCGATCAATACGGGACCCTTTCGTCCGGTGGAAGCGATATGGAAGGCTTCCTTGAACACGCGCGGCAGATCGGCGGTGTTCTTGACGATATAGCTGTGCTTGACGAACGGCTCGCAGGCGCCGGTGATATCCGCCTCCTGGAACACGTCTCTGCCGAGCAGATCGCTGCGCACCTGACCGGTGATGGCGATGAGCGGAATGGAATCCGTGTACGCCGTGGCGATGCCGGTGATCAGGTTGGTCGCGCCGGGTCCGGAAGTCGCGACGCATACGCCGGGCTTGCCGCAGGCGCTGCAACGCGCGTAACCGCTCGCCATGTGAGCGGCGTTTTGTTCCTGACGGACAAGGACGTGCTTGATGTCTGAATCCATTACTTTGTCATAGAAAGGACAGATGGTCGCGCCCGGATAGCCAAAGATGACCTTGACGCCCTCTGCCTCCAGACACTTTACCATTATTTCAGCACCGCTGATCATGTGTTGAACCCCCTCATCCGTGATACCCGCTTTGCGGTTAAATTCTATTATACTACAGTTTTTTTGTGTTGTAAAGAGTT
>CAMKSB010000163.1 GCA_946415335.1 uncultured Clostridia bacterium | reverse complement strand
TACTGACCTCGCCCTGCTGATAGCCCAGCGGCTTCATGTTCATGTCGTGCTCGACCGCCTTGCTGCCGACGACCAGATCGCCGATACTGACAAGCGGAGAGAGCGCGCCGCCGACGCCGCTGTTGATAATCAGTTCCGGATGGAAGCGGTCGATCAGTATCGCCGCACACATCGCGGCGTTGACCTTTCCTACGCCGCAGACGACCACGGTCAGCTCCCTGTCGTGAAGCGTTCCTGTGGTGAATGTCATGCCGTAGATCGTTTCGGTTTTTGTGTTTTCGCAAAGGGCCAGAATGCCGTCGGCTTCCAGCTGCATCGCACAGATAATACCTGTCATGGTGATCCCCCTTATGAAAAATTGTCAGTTTGATACATTATAATAGAAAGCGCGGCGAGCGGTGCGGTCTCAGCGCGCAAGATTCTTTTGCCGAGCGTCGCCGTATGCGCGCCGGAAGTCTGCATGAGACTTGCCTCGTCCTCTGTGAAGCCGCCCTCGCTGCCGATGAACATGCCGATGGTTTTCGGCTTTTCGCGCAGGATGTCCTTGACGGAAGCGCCGCCCATCTCATAGAAAAAGACGGTCGAATCGTTCTGTTTTGTCTCCTCCGCCGCCTGACGCAGACTCAGGCAGTCCGCCACCTCCGGGATCATGCCGCGGCGGCTCTGCATCGCCGCCTGCAGGGCGATCTTCTGCCAGCGCTCGCGCTTTTTGCGCAGGGATTTTTCGTCCGGACGCGACACGCAGCGGTCTGTCAGCACGGGAACGATCCGGCTCACGCCCAGTTCGACGCATTTCTGCACGATATAATCCATCTTGTCGCCCTTCGGGAGCGCCTGATAGAGCGTGACGAACACGTCCGGCTCGTTTGTGCAGGGCTGCTTGCCGAGAATGTTCAGCACCACACCCTCCGGCGTGACGGAAGCGACCTCTCCCTCACACTGCACGCCCTGCGGCGTGACGACGGTGACCGCTTCGCCGCTGCGCAGACGGAGCACCTTGGCGTGTTTGGCGTTGTCGCCGCTGAGTAGATAGGTATCGGAAGGGATCTCCTCCCCTGAAAAAAACCAAGCCATAATTGCCTCACAAAAAGTCGTTTTGATAATATAATAGCGCAAATCAAAGGGAATTGCAATATCGAATTGAAAGTGGTACAATAAGAATAGAGGTGATTTGATGGTAACATTGACCGTATCGGACTTTCGCAAGCTGCTGCAGAAAAACGAGATGAAGCCGGAGGAACTGGAATTTCAGCTTGTGGAGCTGCTGAACGAAAAGCATTTGAAGGTAGCGACAGCCGAAAGCTGCACCGGCGGCTTGATCAGCGAACGCATCACGCGCGTCAGCGGTTCGAGCGCTGTCTTTGACTGCGGCGTATGCTCCTACGCGAACGAGATCAAGGAAAAGGTGCTCGGCGTACAGCACGACACGATCAGCGTTCTCGGCGCGGTTTCCGCCGAAACGGCGATCCAGATGGCGGAAGGCGTGAAAAAGCTCTCCGGCGCGGATATCGCCGTCAGCACGACCGGTATCGCCGGACCGACAGGCGGCACCGATCAAAAGCCGGTGGGACTCGTTTTCCTCGGCGTGTGTACCGACAGCGAAGCCTACGCGGTGAAGCTCCTGCTCGGCGAGAAAAACACGCGCGACTATATCCGCGCGATGGCGAGCAGCGTCGCCCTGTTCATGGCGATCAGCGAAGCGCACAAGAAATAGATTTTCTAACGAAAAGCAGGGTTTGGTTGCAACCAAACCCTGTTTTAATGTTTGAATCAATAAATGCCCTGCACCGTGACCTCGCCGGAATTGACGTTGCAGATGGAGCCGTCCGAGAGCATGACGCGGAGCTCGCCGCGCAGATTCACGCCGACAGCCACGCCGCTGATACTGCGCGTGCCGCGGTGGAAGGTCACGCTGCGGCTGATGGTGGCGCACAGCGAGGAATACTCTCTGGCGGTCGCCGCCGAGAACTCCAGACGGTTGACCGTGAACTCCTCCTCCAAGTGATTGATCACGCAGGCGAGCAGTTCGTTTTTATCGTAGTGCCTTCCGGTTTCGAGCAGGACGGAGGTCGCCTTGTGGGCGATGTTCTCCGGAAATTCCACTTGGTCGACGTTGATGCCGACGCCGATCACGAGATATTCCACCGCGTCAAACTCGGCGCTCATCTCGGTGAGGATGCCGACGAGCTTCTTTTTGCCGAGGATCACGTCGTTCGGCCACTTGATCTTCAAATCGAGACCGGTGAACGCGCGCAGCGCCTTGCAGACGGCAAGACCGGCAAGCGGCGTGACGACGCCGACCTCCTGCGGTGTGATCGAAGGGCGCAGCAGGAAGGAAAAGGCGATGTTTTCGTCGCGTTTGCTCGACCATTCTCTGCCCATTCTGCCCTTGCCCTTGGTCTGTTCGCGCGTGACGACCACGGTGCCGTTCGGACAATCGTCGTCGCCCATGCGTTTGAGGTAGTCGTTGGTCGAGCCGACGGAATCGAGCACCACCAGCTCCTTGCCGATCACGGCGGTGTGCAGATGCTTGCGGATCGCCGCTTCGTTCAGGCTGTCCGGCAGCGAGAGCAGCTTGTAGCCCTTGTTGTTGACGGAGTTGATCACACAGCCGTCTTCGCGCAGCGCCTTGATCGTCTTCCAGACCGCCTGACGCGACACGCCGAGCTGTTCGGCAAGCGCCTGACCGGAAACATAGTCCTCCGTTTCAATTAAAATGGAGAGAAGCTGATTTTTCATTACGACCACCTCTTTTTCAGAAGATGCAGGGCGGAAAGCTCCGCCCTATTTTATTACTGTTAAATTTTGTTTTTCGTCACCGCGAGCAGGGCTCTGCAGATCGCCGTACCCAGAACGAGGTTGAGGATGATCTCCATGACCGCGTTGATGCCCGCGAAGGAATAGATGAAAAGGAACACGTTGCCGGCGGGCTGGCTGCCTACCTTGCCGATGACGTCGTTATTGGTGAGGAACTGACCGGCAAAGAATACCCACATCAGACCGAGGAAGCCGATGGTGTTGAGGATCGGCACCAGCGCACAGCAGAGCGCAGAGGCTCCCAGACGCTTGGGTTCGCTGTCCTTTGGGAGATGCTTGAAAATCAGACCGGGCACAAAGCCGCAGATCACTCTGGGAACCACGCACATCAAAAACGTGAGGAACGGATTGACGTTGAGCAGGATCGTCGTCAGCGAACCGGTGGTAAAGCTGGCGATAAAGCTGCACAGACCGAACACCAGACCGAGGATCGCGCCGTAAACGGGGCCGAGGAAGATCGCGCCGACCGCCAACGGCAGACAGTTAAAGGTGATGGTCAGCGGCCCGATGCGCAGACCGCCGATGGTAAAGGTCAGCAGCACGATCAGCGCCGCGAGCAGTGCCGCGAATACCGGTTTGAAGTACTTCGGCTGCGCGTTCTTTTTGTTTGCATTTGTCATGAAAAAAACCTCCTGCTGTCTCCCTGCATACCGCGCAGGTGAAACGCAAATAATATTTACAACCGGAA
>CAMKSB010000162.1 GCA_946415335.1 uncultured Clostridia bacterium | reverse complement strand
GCCGCACAGCGGCGCGACAGCTCCTTTACTAAAGGAGCCTTTCCTGCGTCAGCATCATATTTTACCATCATCGAAAGACAAGCGGTAGTATTTCGACAAGCTGAAACGCCCGGCAAAACCGGGCGTTTCTGTGTTGCTGAGAAATATTATTTCATCTTTTTGTTTTACTTGTCGTGGATGTAGAAGTCGGGCGCATAGCTGCCGGAGGAGCTGTGTCTGCCGCCGGTGTTGCTGCTGACATTCTTGTTGATCCAGACGTAGCCTTCTACGTAGTAGCCAAATACTAAGCCTCTGCTGGTGCCCTCGATCTCGATGTCAACACGATCGATGTTCTCGCCGTTTTTGGTGGAGGAGATGTTGAAGCAGTTCGCGTCGGCGGTGAAGCCGGACTTGTTCTTGCCTTCGTAGTCAAAGCTGACGGTCACGGTGCTGAGGTCAATGTCCGCGGGAATAAATGGGACTTTGGTGGCGGTGCAGGAGTTTTCGAGCTTGACGTCTGCAATGACGACCTTCTCGGTCTTGCGGGAGCCGTCCTTGTTGAAGCCGACGATCTTCTGACCTTCGACCTTGACCTTGCCGCAGTCCATTCTGCCGTTGATGCCGGTGCCGAAGATGCGCAGGGGGATCGACTTGCGGGTGACGGAGGTCGTCTCAACGTAATCGGTCGAGATGTTGGAGGAAGCGATCCTGCCGTCCTTGAGGAAACGGGCGGTGTAAGAGATGGGAGCTGCGCAGGTCTTATCGGTGAACTTGCTCTCGGAATTGATCACTTCGAGGAGCTTCTGGTAATCCTTGGTGGAAACGAGGGAGCCTGCCTTCTCGGAGGAACCGCCGTATACCATATACTTGAAGGTGGCGTTGTTGAGAACATTCTTGTACTCAGCGGAGAGCTGAACGCCGTTCTTTGCAGCAGCCGCTTTGAGAGCCGCCTTGATCTTGTTCTCGGAGTCCGAGCTGACGATGTTGATCATGATCATTCTGCCGTAGTCGACGTTGGAAACCATGACGGGCGGATTCTCATTGTTGAACTTGGAGAGGATATAGTTGGTATCCGCGTCGCTGCTGAACAGCTTGCCTGCCTTGTCGGGCATATCGGCGCTGACGGAATAGTATACCTGCTTGAAGTTCATGACGTAGTTCTTTTTGCTGCTCTTGTAAGCCTGCTCGTAATCGACCTTGAGCTTCTTGACAGCGCCTGCCTCGATGCCGAGAGCCGCCGCGACCTGCATATCGCTGGAAGCCTGGGTGATGCTCATGTCCATCTCGGCGGGAACGTCCTTACCGTCCCAGTTCGCCTTGAGCTCGTTGATGGCGTTGGTGACGTCGGAGCTCTTGGTGGGGTTGACCATCTTGCCGCTGTCGGTGCCGGGCTTGACGCCGATGCCATGGATCGAGAGGTTGATGTCGTTTCTGGGCGCCTTCAGGAGCTGGGGATCGCCTTCGCTGAGCGAGGGGTTGCCGAGAAGCAATGCGCCGGGATAACATTCCGCGGTCGCCGCATTGGTGACAGCGAAGCTGGAAGTGCCGTTGTTCAGTGACTTCTTTGTCTTGGTAACAAAGGTGATGGTATTGTCGGCGTTGCGGATGATCTCTCTCTGCTGTACGCCGTCGATGCCTTTAACGGTCTCGCCCTTGCGAGCCATGACCTTCTCGTTTCTGTAGTTGAGCTTCGAGACTGCCTGCGTAATGGCGGTCTGAGGATCGATCTCTGCCGCGGAAGCGGAGGTGATGCAAGCGCCTGCTACGGAGAACGCGGAGATAGTACCAAGTACGGATGCGATGATTCTGGTTTTGATGTTAGTCTTTTTCATGATAGTGTCTCCTTTTCGTTTTTATTCAGTGGGTGGGATTTTGTTTCCGTGTTCCCTCTGTTGTGACTACAGTATAGCAAACCGACTATGACAACAACCTTACAAAAAAGAGCCTTTTTCAAAATATTTTAAAATTTTTTCGAATTTTTTTCGTTTTTAAGTTTCATTTAAGATATCGCGTGTAAACTAAAGCCACAGTCAAACAAGGTACTGAATATCCCAAACGGAGGTAATCACTATGTTAAAGAAGTTTACAGCGTTGTTTATGATAGCCATTTTGACCGCAAGCCTCACGGCATGCGGAACCGTACAGAACCAGTCCACGACAAGCTCCCAGTCCTCGGCAGCCAGTTCGCAGTCGTCTGACTCCCAGACCGACGCGGCTTCCACCGTAGAGACCGGCAAAAAATCAAGCAGCAATCCCAACGCGGTCGTCACCACCGCCAACGTCACCTCAAACGGCGCGATCAACGCCTCGGAGCTGTTCACCGAGCGCGACCTCACCCAGAACTACGACGAATCCGAAGCGCAGGCGGTCAGCCTGACCGACGGACAGACCGTCAACATCACCAAGGCTGGCGTGTACGTGCTCAGCGGTACCGCGAGCAACGTCACCGTGACCGTCGAGGCAGGCGACGAGGATAAGGTGCAGATCGTTCTCGACGGCGTGAACATCACCAACGCCGGCACACCCTGTATCTACGTCAAGAACGCCGACAAGGTATTCGTCACCACCCAGAACGACAACAGCCTGACCGTCACCGGCGCCTTTACCGCCGACGGCGAGACCAACACCGACGCGGTGATCTTCTCCAAGGACGATCTGGTGCTCAACGGCACCGGCACCCTGACGATCCAATCCTCCGACAACGGCGTGAGCTGCAAGGACGACCTCAAGATCACCGGCGGCACGATCAACATCACCTCCACCTCCGACGGTCTGGAAGCGAATGAATCCCTCGCGGTCGCCGACGGCAACATCACCATCAACACCCAGAAGGACGCGATTCACGTCGAAAACGACGAGGACACCTCCACCGGCTATATCTATATCTGCGGCGGCACGATGAACATCACCGCAGGCGACGACGGCGTTCGCGCGACGACGGTCTGCCAGATCGACGGCGGCACCCTGACGATCGACGGCGCAGAGGGCATCGAAGCGACCTACGTTCAGATCAACGGCGGCACCGTTACCGTCAACGCCACCGACGACGGCATCAACGCCACGAACAAGTCCTCCGCCTACGCGGTAACGGCGGAATTCACCGGCGGCGAGATCACTGTCAACATGGGACAGGGCGACACCGACGGCATCGACTCCAACGGCAACCTCTACGTCAAGGGCGGCACCCTCAACATCAACGCGCAGTCACCCTTCGACTTTGACGGACAGTCCAGCTACACCGGCGGCACGATCATCGTCAACGGCACCGAGACCAACACCATTACCAACCAGATGATGGGCGGCGGCATGCGAGGCGGCATGGACGGCGGAATGCCCGGCGGCGACATGGGCGGTATGCCGATGAGATAAAAAAACCAGCGCTGTGGAGCTCATGCTTCACAGCGCGTTTTCTGTTTTGAAGATAAGCAAAAAGGCTATACACCTGCATTTGTGGTGTATAGCCTTTGGTGTGCTTAGCGGCGTCTCACGGTTATTTGAAGAAGAAATTCGCCGCTGAGTATCTCGCTGCTTTTTTGGCGGATTTCGCGGCTGACGCAGCTGC
>CAMKSB010000161.1 GCA_946415335.1 uncultured Clostridia bacterium | reverse complement strand
TGGCTGAGGTGCCAGAGGTTCTTGTCCTTGGAGTAGTTGGTCTCTCTGTTGATCTTGAGCGGGATCTTCTTTTCCTCGGCGTAGGCGATCTCTTCCTCACGGGACTTGAATTCCCAGGTTCTCCAGGGAGCGATGATCTTCATGTCGGGAGCGTAAGCCTTGATAGCCAGTTCGAAACGCACCTGATCGTTGCCCTTGCCGGTGCAGCCGTGGCAGATGGCGTCAGCGCCCTCAGCCTTGGCGATCTCAACGATTCTCTTGGCGATGACGGGACGTGCGAAGGAGGTACCCAGCAGGTACTTGCCCTCGTAGACAGCGCCGGCTTTCAGCGTCGGGAATACGTACTCCTCGACGAACTCCTTATTCAGATCCTCGATATAGAGCTTGGAAGCGCCGGTAGCGATCGCCTTTTCCTCCAGACCGTCGAGCTCGGTGCCCTGTCCGACGTTGCCGGAAACCGCGATGACCTCGCAGTTGTCATAGTTTTCCTTGAGCCAAGGGATGATGATGGACGTGTCAAGACCGCCCGAGTATGCTAAAACTACTTTTTTGATTTTGTTATCAGCCATGGTAAATTCCTCCGTGTTTTGATGTTACTATTCCATTATACTCATACCGGCGAAAAAATCAAGCCCTATTTTTGAATATTTATGCAAGTTTGCGTTCTTGCACAAAAAACGCCGCCGGCAAAGCGAAAAACTTCTCAACAAGCCGAATTTTCAGCGCGTTTTTTGCCCTGTCAGCCTTGGGGAGCCGCAAATCAGAAATGATGATATTCATTTATTCCGTGAATATTCGTATATTCATGAATGTTTTGCGGATATATATTGAATATTTTTCCGTTTTCTGCTATAATAGTTAGAAAGAAAAATGAGAGGAATGATCACATGTCTGCATTTACAAAAATTACGCCGCAGGAGCTCACTGACAACCCCTTCACCCTGATCGGCAAGGAATGGGCGCTGGTGACCGCCGGAACGCCCGAACAATTCAACACCATGACCGTCAGCTGGGGCGGCGTCGGCATACTCTGGAACAAGCCGGTGACCTTCACCTTCATCCGTCCGCAGCGCTACACCTTTGGATTTCTGGAAAGCAACGGCTGCTTCTCGATGTGCTTCTTTGACGAAAGCTACCGTCAGGCGCTCACGCTCTGCGGAACCAAAAGCGGCAGAGACGTCGACAAAATCGCCGCAACCGGTCTGACCCCGGCTTTTACCGAGGACGGCGTGCCGTATTTTGAGGAAGCAAAGCTGGTGCTTATCTGCAAAAAGCTGTACGCGCAGGATCTCAACGAGGAAAGCATCATCGAGGAAGCCATCAAAACCAACTACAGCGGCGACGACTACCACCGCATGTACGCAAGCGAAATCGTAGAGGTTCTGCGGAAAGCGTAAACGTGCCTTGCTTTATTTCGCAAACTATGCTATAATGGAATTTAAAGCCACTTACAACTAACAGAAGGGAAGTGATTTCTGTGATAGAAACCACCTGGGATTACTCGGCAAATACCCCCGAGATCGACTTTCTCGCGGAAAAAATGACCGAGAACTCCATCATCGACCCTGCTCTCTACGGCAAATACGACGTCAAGCGCGGTCTGCGTGACCTCGACGGCAAGGGCGTGCTGACCGGTCTGACCGACATCTCCACCATCAAGCAAAACAAGTTGGTGGACGGCAAGCTGGTTCCCTGCGAGGGCGAGCTGTATTACCGCGGCTACAACGTCAACGATATCGTCGGCGGCATCCTGCGCGACGACCGCTTTGGCTTTGAGGAAGTCGTGTACCTGCTGCTCTTTGGCGAGATGCCCAACAAATACGAATTGAAAAACTTCAGGAACCTGCTGGTGCATTACCGCACCCTGCCGCAGAACTTTGTGCGCGACGTGATTTTGAAAGCCCCCAGTGAGGATATGATGAACTCGATCGCGCGTTCGGTGCTCACGCTGTTCAGCTATGACAAAATGCCGAACGACACCTCCATCAACAACGTCCTGCGCCAGTGCATCCAGCTGATCTCGGTGTTCCCGATGCTCAGCGTGTACAGCTACCACTCCTATAACCACTATCTGCGCGACAACAGCCTTTACATCCACCGTGCCGAGCCGGAGATGTCCACAGCCGAGGTGATCCTTTCGCTGCTGCGTCCCGACCGCCACTATACCGACCTGGAAGCAAAGGTGCTCGACATGGCGCTGATCCTGCACATGGAGCACGGCGGCGGTAACAACTCCACCTTTACCACCCATGTTGTCACCTCCTCCGGCACCGACACCTACTCGGCGATCTCGGCGGCGCTGGCTTCCCTCAAGGGACCCAAGCACGGCGGCGCGAACGTCAAGGTGTTCGAGATGTTTGAGGACATGAAGGAACAGGTCAAGGACTGGAAGGATAACGACGAGATCGCGGCATATCTGGAAAAGCTGCTCGACAAAAAGGCGTTTGACCACAAGGGCTTGATCTACGGTATGGGTCACGCGGTCTACACCATTTCCGACCCCCGTCAGGTGATCTTAAAGGGCGCTGTCAAGAAGCTCGCCGAAGCGGAGGGCTACCACAAAGAATTTGACCTCTATGAGCGCGTTGAAAAACTCGCGCCGCTGGTCATCGGCAAAAAGCGCCGCATCTACAAGGGCGTTGCCTCCAACGTCGACTTCTACAGCGGACTGCTCTACAGTATGCTCGATATCCCGAGCGAACTGTACACACCGCTCTTTGCCACCGCCAGGATCGCCGGCTGGAGCGCTCACCGTCTGGAAGAGCTGGTCAACGCCGGCAAGATCATCCGTCCGGCATACATGAGCATTTCCGACGAGAAAAAGTACGTCAACCTGAACGACAGAAACACATCCGAATAAACGATCCATAGGGCGGCCGTCTGGTCGCCCTGATTTCAGGCAAGAACGATGAAAATTGTCAAAAGACAGATGATGCTGCACCATGCCGTCAGCATGATCGGCGGCTTTATGGGCGGCTATACGATTCTGAATTTCAGCGATATTTTTCCCAACGCGCAGACCGGCAACCTGATCAGGCTGGTGCTCAACGTCACGCAGGGCGATTTCAGCGCGATCGGCTTTATGGCGCTGCTGTTTGTGATCTACGCGGCAGGCAACGTGTTCTACGCCGTTGTCCGGCGGCATACCCGCATCAGCATGAAGATCGTCAGCTTTATTGTCACCTCCGTGATGATCGCGCTGGTCGGACTTTTGGCGACGATGGGAACGCTGGCGGCGGTCATGCCGGTCGCCTTTGCCATGCCGGTGCAGTGGAACGCCTTCAAAATCGCCGGCGGCAATTCCAGCGCCACGACCTTCTCATCCAACAACGTCCGTCAGGCGGTCATGCAGCTGACGGTCTGGTTCATGGACAAGGACAAAAAAGCGCTGCGCGTCTCGCGTTTTTACTGGGCGACGCTGCTGTGCTTCCATATCGGCGTAGCGGCAGCCGGTTTGCTGAGTCTGTTTTTCAGCGCGCAGAGCATCTGGTTCTGCTATATCTTCGTCGGCTTGGCTGTCGCCGCCTATTACCGCTATGAAAGCGAAAAAATCCG
>CAMKSB010000160.1 GCA_946415335.1 uncultured Clostridia bacterium | reverse complement strand
GGTTGGCTTTCAGACGGACAGGAACTGCCACGCGTCTGAGGTGCATACCGATCAAGGTACCGCCGATATCCATTCCGGCATGTGCGCGTATCTCCTCCACCACCACCGGATGCTCAAAGCTGCGGTACGCTGTTGTCGCAAAGGAACCGCCTGCCTTTGGCTGCGGTACGACGCAGACGATTTCGGCATCCGGCACCGCTGCCTGTTCAATGACGATCGCGCGGTTCAGGTGCTCGCAGCACTGTGCTGCCAGATATACGCCGCGTTCGCTCAACACTTCATAAATGCCCCGGAACGCCTCCTGCGCCGCCGAAAGGCTGGAATCGTGACCGATCGTGCCGCCGGCGATCTCGCTCGACGAACAGCCGATCACCATGATATCGCCCTTCTGCAAGCCGGCTGTCTCACACAACTCCAGAGCCGCCTGACGCGCCTGCTCATAGATTTGCTCACTCATACTGGATCTATCCTTTCATTTTGGATTTCCTTTCTATTATAACAAATCCTGCGTGGATTGTCTATCAAGAAACTTGTATTTTTGAAATGAAAATGGTATACTGAAATAAAGAGGTGATCGGAAGATGAAGAAACGGAAAATGTCCAGAATGCTGAGAAAGGCGTTCAAGACAGCAGGCGCTGACAAGATCATCGGCGCCTATCTGATCGTATTCTTTCTGGCAGCGATCCCGATATGGCTGATCGAGCCGGGGATCCACAGCTACGTCGACAGCCTGTGGTTCTGCTTTGCTTCCGCGACATCCATCGGCTACGGCGACCTGACATCCGTCACAGTCGTCGGCAGGATCATCACGGTGTTTCTATCAATCTATTCGATCGCCGTCATTGCGATCGTAACGGCGGTCATCACCAGCTTTTTCACCGACGTCGCGCGGTTTCGCGCCAGCGACAGTGCCAGAGAATTTGTGGACGAGTTGGAACACCTGCCGGAGCTGTCAAAGGAAGAACTGGAAGACCTCTCCCGGCGCGTCAAGGAATTTCAGAAAAATAATAAGCGCGGCAGTTAAACTGCCGCGCTGTTTTTTTAATTTATCTCGAAACGGAACTGAAAATCAGGGTGAAGCCGGTTTCGATGAAGAAGAAGCCGATCAGGATGCCGATGGAAACTGCCATAACTGCCGGATGGAAGAAAGCATAGCAGCCGAGCAGGATGGCGAGAATGCCGATGATCAAATGCAGGATCCAGATCTTGGATCCGGTCGCCTTGGTCACGGTGACGGCCATGATGATGTTGACGATACCCATCAGCACGAACCATGCAGCGGTCATATAAAGCATAACGGCGTCAGTGATCGCGAGGAAATACGGGGATACCAGTAGGCATATACCGAAAATAACCGATATGATACTGAACACAAAGCCAACGCCGAATCTTCTGTAGCGGATGCCCTGGACGATGCCGATAATACCGTAAACCAACGCGATGATCGCGAGGAAGTAACCGTAGCTCAGGAAGGTTGCCAGCGGCGTAAAGAAACAGGTAAAGCCGGTCGCAACCATAAGGAATCCTAAAATCATGAATAATACTGTCATAAATGTACCTCTCTTTTAATGTTTTTTATCAGATGATTGCCGGATTATCGAAACGTTTTTTCGTTCATCTCCTTCCAACTTGACTAAATCCGACATTATTATATAAAATTTTTCACAAAATGTCAATATATATCGACCGGTTTCTTGTGTAATAGCGGAAAAATCAATCAATATACGCCACATAATACAGTGCGCCAAGTCCCAGCGTCAGGAGAACGATAAATAGAATGTGGCGAAGCTTCTTCTCCCACAGCAGCCCGATAAATTCGCGGATGAAGGCGTTCGGGAAAAAGTACAGCTTTGTCTTGGCGGAAAGCCCCTGTACCTTCATGCGGATACGGTCGGCGAGCGTGTAGCCCCTGAACACATGGTAATTAGTGGTGGAAAAGCCGACGTTCACGTCGTCAAGGCTCCCGGCGTCTCCCTCGATGACCTTCTTGGAAAACGCCATGTTCTGCAGGGTGTTGACAGACTGATCCTCCTTGATGATCCGTTCCTCCGGTACGCCCTGCTCCATGAGATAGCGCTTCATGCTCTCGGCTTCGCTGATCACTTCATCGCTGCCCTGTCCGCCCGAAGGCACAAATTTGGCGTGCTTGCCTGTTTTATCGAACTGTTCCTTTTCAAATGAGAGCGCTCTGTCCGCCCTGCCGCGCAAAAGCGGCGTAGGGGTTCCGTCGCCACGGATGGCGCAGCCGAGAATGATGATGTAATCCAGATCATACGCCGGCTTATAGAGCGTGCTCAGAATAGCGCACACGATCGTTGAGAGCAGCATGCACTCGAAATAGCAGTAGATAAACGAAAACGCGATCGACATGAATGCTGCCAGATAATAGCTTTCGGACGATTGAAAAAAGGTTTCGACCGATCGATAATACATGTGCGACGTCATGATCATCATTACCGCGATCCCGCCCATCATCACGACGCCGAGGAAAACGCCCAGAAGATTCATGGGACGAAAGCCCTCGTGCCGGACGAGCCACAGATTGCTGAGCGCCAGCGCAAACGCAAGGATCGCCAGCGGCATCAGGCTCAGCATGACAAATAACTGTCCGCTGTCAAACAGGATCTGGGAGGCGAGCCAAAACGAAAACGGTATTTCCAGATCTTGCATTTCCATACATTCATGGAAAACGACCGCGGAATTGATGATGAAGAAAATCGCCAGACCGCAGCGGTCTACCATGGAATAGGAAAATTCTCCGTCGCGGAATTTTCGTACCACCGAGGCTACCAGTCCGGACGCGATGATCAGCATCGTGCCGATCGCCATGACCATAATGATCTCCGAACCGGTGAAGGTGTCCATTGATCTGTTGTACACCATACCGAACGGCGTGACGCACATCATCACTTTCGTGTCGCCCGTGTTGACGGTTTTTTCGTCGGATTCGGAAAGCTGAGAATACTTGACCGACAGCACCGCGTCTCCGGGGGCAACGCCTTCCGTTTCAACGAGCGCCACCGTGCCGTATTCTTTCTCTACCTCTGTTATTCTCTTGACGCGCAGAACGCGCTCGTCAGAGGAAACGGCTCTGATCGTTCCTTCCACATAGCCGCCTTCCCTGCCGTATTCCACCGTGTTGACACCGCTGACCTGCAGCACGTAGACGCCGCAGCCGATGTAGAACAGCAGCAGAACTGCCAGCGGGATCAGGAACCGCGGATTGAGTATCGTCGATTTCTTTTTCATAGTTCCTCCAAGATCAGGACATGGGGATCGTCACCGTTACGACCGCTCCGCCGTCTTCGCGCGGCGTAACGGTCAGCTTGCCTTCGCACATTATTACAAGCCGCTGCCGTCATCGGTTTTGCGCGTGCTGAACAATCCTGTTATATTGAAGATCATCATGGCTGCCGGTCTCCCACCGGACGACCGTTGACCGGGTGACATATACGCGCTCTGCCAGCTCCGTCTGGGACAGCCCTTTTTCGTTTCTCCGTTTTCGCAAGGTATATGTTCATATATAAGTATTATACCGAACATAAGACATAAAGACAAGAAATAATTGTAAATTTAGCTGTTCAATAATGGCACCTCTTGAAAA
>CAMKSB010000159.1 GCA_946415335.1 uncultured Clostridia bacterium | reverse complement strand
ACCGTTTCCTGCCTGTACTTTTTCGGCGTCGGCGCCAAGAACAACAATAACGCAGCCGCGAACGCTTCCTCTGCGGCAGAGACCGTCGCCGCTTCCACAGCGGCTGAGCAGAAGGCGGACGCCTTGTCCCTGTGGACGGAGAGCGCTCCTTTGAAAGCCGAGCTGACGCAGTACATCAAGACGGTCACCGACAAAAACTCGCCGGATTTCATTCCTGTCGAGAGAAGGATCGCCGTTTTCGATATGGACGGCACCCTCTGCTGTGAGACCGACCCCGGCTATTTCGACCACAAGCTGCTCTATCACCGCGTCATGGAGGATCCCGACTACAAGGATAAGGCGAGCGATGAGGAGAAGGCGACCTGCGCCATCATCAAGACTTACTTTGAAACCGGCGAATATCCCAGCGGTCTCGACGTCAAGCACGGCACGGCTGTCGCCACTGCTTTCAAGGGCATGACCACGGCGGAATTCTATGATTACGTCAAGAAATACCGCGACACGCCGACCGAGAGCTATACCAACATGACCAACGGTCAGGCGTTCTATAAGCCCATGCTGCAGGTGATCGACTATCTGCAGGCGAACGACTTCACCGTATATGTCGTCAGCGGCACCGACCGCCTGATCACCAGAGGCCTGTGCGACGGCATGCTGAATATCCCGTTCAGCCAGATGATCGGTTCCGACGAGAGCCTTGTCGCCAGCAATCAGGGCGATGAGGACGGTTTGAAATACACCTATACCCACGACGACAAGCTCATCACCGGCGGCGAATTCCTGATCAAGAACCTGAAAATGAACAAGGTCACCGCGATCGAGCGCGAGATCGGTCTGCAGCCGGTTCTCTGCTTCGGCAACAGCTCCGGCGACGGCGCGATGGCGAACTACACCATCACCAACAATCAGTACAAGAGCGGCGCGTATCTGCTGTGCTGCGACGACCTTGAGCGCGAGAACGGCAATATGAAGAAAGCCGACAAAATGCGTGAGGATTGCGAGAAGAACGGCTGGACAGCGGTTTCCATGAAGAACGACTGGACGACCATCTACGGCGACGACGTAACCAAAAAATAACGAAGCGCCAAGCCCGGATCAAGGGCGTTCTAAAATACAGAAAACTCATGTTCGGCGAGATCAAACGGCTGAAAAACTTCCGCAAAAAGGACATGCCCGAACAGTCGCCGGACAGAAAGGAATCCTTATGATCAAAAAAGCAGCTCTCCTGATCGCCGCGCTGACGTTCTGCGCGGTCGCGCTGACAGCGTGCGGATCAGGCGGCAAAACTGAAACCACCACCACTGCGGCAACCACAAGCACGCAGCCGACAACACAAAAGGCGACAACAGCGCCGGCGACCAAGAGCGCTTCCTCGTCCTCCGGCTCCGAGAGTGCTGCCGGACAGTTGTCTCAGAATTCGGGCAATCAATCTTCACAGGGTGCGGCTGCCCAATCGTCGCAGAGCTCGGCAGTTCAATATGCGCAGAGCTCAGCCGGTCAGCAGACCGACAACGGCAGCCAGTCGAAGCAATCCTCCTCGTCCGGTCAGTCCTCCGGCTCCGCAAGCTCACAGGCACAGAGCAGTCAGTCCTCCCAGTCAGGCGGCAGCACCGCAGCGCCGACGCTTCCCGGAAGCGACGAATCGAGAATCGAAACTCCCGTTCATCCCGTTCCGGAGGAATACGAACTCCCGTTTGTTCCCAATTAACCATTCACATAAATTACACATCTGTTGTGTAATCAATACGAGAGAAATTGACGGTATTATCCTATTTTGAGGATAATGCCGTTTCCTTTTTGTTTCGCTTGACATGGCGTTTTTAGTTCGTTATAATATTGTCAATCAGTGAAAACTGTGACAAACCACCCGAAAAGGAGTGACTTTGCAATGGCATATATCCTGACGACCGACAACCTTACCAAGACCTACGGCGATAAGGTTGCGGCAGGCAATATCAATATCCATATCCGCGAAGGTGAGATCTACGGTCTGATCGGCAGAAACGGCGCCGGCAAGACGACCATCATGCGGATGATCAGCGGCTTGTCCAGTCCGACAAGCGGCACCTACACCTATCACGGCGACAAGAGCTTCGGCGTGGGCGTGCTGATCGAAAGCCCCGGCATTTACGCGAACCGTTCCGCGTTCGACAACCTCAAGATCAAGTGCATCGCGCTGAACTGCTACAAGAAGGAGTATGTCAACGAGCTGCTTGAGATCGTCGGACTTTCCGATACCGGCAAGAAAAACGTCGGTTCCTTCTCGCTGGGTATGCGCCAGCGTTTGGGCATCGCCTTAGCGCTTGTCGGCGATCCCAAGATGATCGTCCTTGACGAGCCGATCAACGGACTTGATCCCCAGGGCATCGCGGAGGTCAGAGAGACCCTCGAACAGCTCCGCGACAAGAAGGGTATCACCATCATGATCTCCAGCCATATCCTCGACGAGCTCGGCAAGCTCGCGGATTCCTACGGCATCATCAACAACGGCGAGCTGATCGACGAGTTCACCAATGAGGAACTGATGCAGCGCTGCAGCAAATATGTCACCATCCATACAGACGACAACAAGAGAGCCGTGGACGTCATCCACTCTATGGGCATTCAGAACGTCAGGCTCGCAGGCAACATCATCCGGATCGAAGACAATCTGGAACGGACTGCCGAGATCAACAAGAAGCTGGTCAACAGCGGTCTTGCCGTCAGCGAGATCCATATCAACAATATCTCGCTGGAGGATTACTACCTCAATCTGACAGGAGGTAAGAGAAATGCTTAATTTGATCAGAATGGAATGGTACAAGCTGCGTACCTCCAAGTTGTTTATGATCCTGCTCGCGATCTCCTTTGTGTTCAATGCGCTGTTATCGCTTGCGATACCGCTGTTTTCCAAAATGCTGACAGGGATCCCGTCCCCGGTCAATCTTTCCTACGCGCTGCAGTCGCCGTTCACGCTGGGACTGCTGATGATCGTGGTATTCATTTCCGCCACGTCCTTTTCGTACTTGGATTTTTCCGGCGGCTACATCAAGAATATCGCCGGTCAGGTGGGCGACCGCGGCAAGATCGTGATTTCCAAGCTCATCATCATCGGCGTACACAACCTGATCTTTTTCGCGGTCGGCGCGCTTTCCAACGTGGTCGGCGCTGCGATGGCAGGAGCGCTTGTCGTTGACGGCAACGTCGCCGGCGGCATCCTGACGCTGCTGCTCAAATGGCTGTTGTCCATGGCGATTTCCTCCGTCCTGCTGTTCTTCACGGTAGGCATCCGCAACAAGTCGCTCGGTATCATCGGTTCGGTGGTGTTCGGTGCCAACGTGCTGTCGCTGGCGTATATGGGTATCAGTATGGGACTTAAAAATCTGCTCCATGTTGATATCAATGTCGGCGATTACATGCCCGACGCGCTGATGGGTTCCGTCGACGTGATCAACAACGCGCTGGTCGTCAACGCGATCGTGGTTTCCGCCGTCTTTATCGCGGCGTTCACCATCCTGACCTTCATCGTTTTCAAAAAACGCGACGTAAAATAAATCAAAAAAGCGCATGGTTTTCATGCGCTTTTTTATGTATTACTGTAGCCAAACCGCTTATTGTATGCTATAATGAAGGCAACATATTCAGGA
>CAMKSB010000158.1 GCA_946415335.1 uncultured Clostridia bacterium | reverse complement strand
GCGCGCTCATGATAGCGCATCCCGACATCCAACTCTACGTCGGCTGTCTCGATCGCCAGCTCAACGATGACGCCTACATCTGCCCCGGTCTGGGCGACGCAGGCGACCGCATCTTCGGTACAAAATAAAAGCAGGGTTCAGCCGCGGCTGAACCCTTTGCTAAATCATAAAAAAAGAAAAAGGCGGTGTGTTTTATGGGACACAAGCATCATTTGCCGGATTACGTGACAGCGTTTCGCTTCACTTCCGGGGCGGTCGGACAGTTTTTCATCTTCCGCAACCCCTACGACAACAAAACCTACAGCTTTGAACTGATCGACTGCGTATCTATGCCGATCGCAGAGGTGGACGAGCAGCTGATCACGGATTATCATCTGCAGCCAGATGTGGCAGTCGAGCAGATCTGGTGCCGTATCAAGCCGGATTTCGACCGCGAGAGCATGGTGGTCGGCTTTGACGAGTGCTACGGCGATATCTACACCGAGGAAGCCGAAGGGCCTCTGGCGATCGGCCTGCAGGTAAAGCCTGAAAAGGAGATCGGCGCTAACGCCTTTACCGCTTCCGCGCTGAAGGCAAGCGTGGATACCGAGGTCAGCTGGAAGGTCGAGATCTTCCGTCCGGAGGATAACGATGCTTAGGGCGGCGGTTTTTGATATGGACGGTCTGATGTTCGACACCGAGCGCCTTGTCTACCGCAACTGGCAGGACATGATGGACGAACGCGGCTATGATTATTCCATCGAGGACTTCAAGCAGACCGTCGGCAGGCGCAAGGCGGAGGTACAGAACTTCTACTTCGGCAAGTACGGCAAGGATTTCCCCTATTGGGAGATCTCGGAGGAAGGCAAAGGGCGCTACGTCCGCTATGTGCAGGAACACGGCATACCGGTCAAGCCGGGGCTGTATGAATTGCTCAGCGCGCTGAGAGAAAAGAATTACCGCATCGCGCTGGCGACCTCGACCTCGCGTCAGACAACGGAGCTGAACCTGAAAAGCGCCAAGGTGACGGACTATTTCGACGCGCTTGTCTGCGGCGACGACGTGAAGAACGGCAAGCCTCACCCGGAGGTGTTC
This sequence comes from uncultured Clostridia bacterium, assembly GCA_946415335.1. GTDB lineage: Bacteria > Bacillota > Clostridia > Oscillospirales > Acutalibacteraceae > Ruminococcoides. The sequence continues at coordinate 2,553 of CAMKSB010000158.1, read as the reverse complement.
CTCACAGCGGCAAGCCGTCTTGGCGTTGCGCCCGAGGATTGCGTTGCCTTTGAGGACAGCATCAACGGTATCAAGTCCGCCTATGCCGCCGGCATGGAAACGGTGATGGTGCCGGACTTTTTGCAGCCGACCGAGGAGATTATCCCGATGATCGGTTTCCTGCTGAAAACCCTTGATGAATATATTCCGTTTATAGAAAGGAGCTAACGGATGAGTCAGTATTTTTATCATTATTCCGAAGGCTTGAATGTCTGGATGATGATGACGGATGTCCTGTCATCACTTGTCAGCATGGGCTTGACGGCGCTGCTGTTTATTTCGCGCTGGTTTTTATTCAAAAAGATGGGCATGCCCGGATGGAAGGGCATTATCCCCTTCTACAGTGATTATGTTCTGTTCCGTACCCTCTGGAGCGTCAAAGCGTTCTGGGCGTACATCATCGGCGTGATCGTGTTTGCCGGTCTGTATGGCGTTGGTTTGATAGCGATAATCGTTTCTTCGATGTATCTGTCAATGATGCTCAAAGAGCCGACCATAGAGAATATGATACTGATTTTTGTGGTGCTGGCAATTGTGCTCGTCGTTTTTGTTGTCTATGAGTTCATCATCGTCTTTAAGCTGTACCGCCGTCTGGCAAACGCCTTCGGCAAGAGCACCGGCTTCGCCGTGGGACTGACGTTTTTAGCGCCGGTTTTTCTGCCGATTCTCGCCTTTGGCAAAGCACAGTACCGCGGCGCTCCGCCTCAACAATAAATAAAACAGAAACAGCCCCGGAGATTTCCGGGGCTGTCCCTGTTAGAGAGATTATTTTATAAGAAAGGAACTGTTTATATGATGGACACGTTCGTGTCCGCTTGCTGTTTATAGAAGTAATAAGAGAAGAAATGATAGTTTTGGATGTTCATTAACGGACAGCCGCGCGGCTGACATCCATGCTGTAGATCAGGTTGTCCTTTGCGACCATCGTGATTGAGACCTCGGGAGCAAACCGGTTGAACATGACCAGAAAACTCTCGCTGCCGCCATCATGCATTCCTGTGACAATGCGGCTGACATGATTTTCGGTAACGAAGGTAGCGGCTGCCGCAGGGGCATAGTCGCTGAAAATCACGGTCATGTCCGCTCCGTGTTCTTTTGACACGCGGTTGAGATATTCCAGCTCATCACTGATTTCGGTATAGTTGGTCATTGGTTTGAGCACGCTGAGCACTCTCAGTTCGCATTCCTGCTCTTCCGCGAGCGCTGCGGCTGTTTCGATGATTCGGTCACATTCGTATTGGCTGGTGACACAGGCGAGGATGGACGGCTTGTTGCTGTTCATCATAGCACCTCCTTTCTTGACTGTGACTATATCATACACCCCGATTATGTTGGAATTATATTGTAAATGTGAAGTGTGCGTGAAAAATTTTTGAAAATCGCATGTGAGGATATAGGAGCATAATAAAGGAAAAGAGCGATTACGCGAGATTTCACCGAGCCAAATTAATTTTTTTGAAAAAACCGGTTGACAAGCCGCCGAAACTGTACTATAATCATAAAGCACGAAAAAGACAGGAGGAATGAAAATGTCAACTTATTTAGCTAAACCCGCCGAAGTTGAGCGCGCTTGGTATGTTATCGACGCAGCCGGCAAGCCCCTCGGCAGAGTTGCCGCTCAGGCTGCTGTGCTCCTCAGAGGCAAGCACAAGCCCACCTTTACTCCCCACGTAGACTGCGGCGACCATGTGATCATCATCAACTGCAAGGACGCGGTGCTCACCGGCAGCAAGCTCACTCAGAAGAAGTGGCAGCGCCACACCGGTTACATCGGTCATCTCAAAGAAACAGGTTACGACACCCTCATGGCTACCAAGCCCACCAAGGCGATGGAACTGGCTGTTAAGGGTATGCTGCCCAAGAACACGCTCGGCAGAAACGCCCTGCTCAGACTCAGACTCTTCGAGGGCGCTGAACACACTCATCAGGCTCAGAAGCCTCAGACGCTTGAAGCATAAGAAGGAGGCATAAAGAATGTACGATAAGACACCTTATTTCTATGGCACCGGCAGAAGAAAAAGCTCCGTTGCACGTGTAAGACTGTATCAGGGCACCGGCAAAATCACCATCAACGACCGTGACATCGACGATTATTTCGGTCTTGACACCCTCAAGCTCATCGTAAGACAGCCTCTCGCTCTCACCGAGACTGACGAGAAATTCGACGTTGTATGCCGCGTAGCAGGCGGCGGCGTTACCGGTCAGGCAGGCGCCATCCGTCACGGCATTTCCAGAGCGCTTCTTCAGTACGACACGGAGAACCTCCGCGGCAAGCTCAAGAAGGCAGGCTTCCTTACCCGTGACCCGAGAATGAAAGAGCGTAAGAAATACGGTCTCAAAGCAGCCCGTCGCGCACCGCAGTTCTCAAAGAGATAACAATTACATTGTTATATTTCAGACCTTTCGATTATTCGGAAGGTCTGTTTCTTTTTGACCGCATCATTACAAATAAAATAACTCTTGAAAAATTGAACGAAAAATAGTAAAATACAGGTAATGAGTGATCATTTTGAA
>CAMKSB010000157.1 GCA_946415335.1 uncultured Clostridia bacterium | reverse complement strand
CACTGTAATACAGCTTGAAATGCAACCGCGTGGTCATTTCAAGTTCGCCCTCAATGCCCTTTACCTCTGTGCCGCCCTGTTCTGCCCCTCTGCTCAGGTTAAAGTTGAAGCTCCGGTAGAGGTTCTGCCCGTATTCCATTGCGCCGACGGGTTCGCCCGACTTGGGCTCCGCAAGGCTCACGCCCTCATCCGCCACGCTCATATCGGGTTCGGCTTCATCAGCGGTCACGTCGATTTTGACGTAATCGAATACCTCTTCCATCTGCGCGTCGGCAGGCGTAACGGTAACGGTATCGCCGCTGACGGAAACCGCGCCGACCTTGACGACTTCGGGTTCGCCGCTTTGGTCAAAGTAAAAAATATCGCCCGGCTGCAGATTTTTTACGCTTTCGTCCGCGTTCGAGAAGATGTAACCTTCGCTGACGACAGCCGGGATATTCTTTGCGCCGACCGAAATTTCGTTTACCGCGCTGTCAAATACCGCAAAGTTGTTCGCGTCGTCGCCGTCAAAGTTGATGACGTTCTCCGCAGGAAAATCTCCGGTCGTTTTTTCGAGAAATTCCCGGTATGCATGCGTGTAGCGGTTCGTTTCATACTGCTTGCCCAAAGGCGCGCAGTTTTCGTCGAGAATAAACGCGCGAAGGTAGAAATACGCCGGGAGTTCACTGTCAAATGCAAGGACAACGCACTCCTCGTACCAAGGTATTTCGCGCTGTATTGCCGTTTGCAGAAGGTTATCGCCCGATTCGTCATACACGGCTGCCACTACCGTGCAGTCCTGTGTATGCGTCAGCGAAACGGTCGCCGTTTTTCCGTTGACGGTCACATCGGTGATGCTTTCCGCGGAAGCATCTGCCTGTTCGTTCTGCTCGACCGCCGCGCCCAAAATCTCTCCGACTGAACCGTTTGATTCCACTCCGAACGGCGAGCAGATCAAGTCTCCGTTGGTGTTGTTCGGCAGCTCCGCCGCGTTCGCCGCAAAGGGAACAGCGGTAAACGCGCTGAGCGTGATCATGACTGTCAGCAGGATGCTGATCGGTATTCTGAGTTTTCGCACAAGGATGACCTCCCTTGTATTATTGTCGCGGGATTATTGAATGTAACTTGCAATTCCCTTTTCATTATATGATAAGCAAAACCAAAACACAAGGAATATTGAATGCAAAAACGGAAAGACTGTCGGATTTTCTTTCAGATTTACATAAAACAGTTATTTTTCAAGGATTTTTTAAGAATGGAACTTTATAATCAAGCCGTAAAAGATTTTATTAGAGAATAGTATTATTCTCACGATAGAATCAAAAACATTGAGAGGAGTGTACTTATGACTAAAAAATTCCTATCCATCCTTCTGGCGCTTTCGCTGGTACTCACCTTCACTGTTTCCGCTGCGGCGGCGACTGTTGACGGCGCTTCTTCCGTCGGTGTGACTGCCGAACAGAGCGCGGTGCTGACCTTTTCAAACAGCGGCGTCACTGAAACCTCCGCCGGCAGCGGCTATACTATCGACGGCACGACGCTGACCATCACAACGGCAGGCACCTACCGTATCGGCGGCAGTTGTTCCGAGGGAACGATCGTTGTCAGCAAAGGTCTGAGCGACGTCACGCTGATTTTGGACAACCTGACGCTCGCTTCCTCAACCACAGCGCCGGTCGTCGTGAAAAAGACGGCGGCGGTCAACATCCATCTGGTGGGAACTTCCACGCTCACCGACAATGAGGATCCGGCTAACGAGACCTCATCCGATATCACTGTTGCCGAAGCGTTTGAAGGCGCGGCGGTCAAGGTGAAGAGCGGCTCGACTGTGACCTTCTGCGGCGACGGTGATCTGAATACCGTTGCCAACGCCAAGAATGGCATCAAGGGCGGCGCGACGGCTTCTCTGATCTTCAATCAGAGCGGCACGATCAACGTCAGCGGCAACGCAAAATACTACGGCGAAACGACCTCCGGCGCGGCGGTCAATAACGGCATCGCGTGCGACGGCAGTCTCGTTTTCAATCAGGGAACCTATATCATCAAAGCGGCAGGTGACGGCATCAAGAGCACGCCCGACGCGACGAACGAGACCGAGGGAACCGTGATCGACACGGAGTCCGCAGGAACTATTACCATCAACGGCGGCACCTTTGATCTGGATGTCGACGGCGACGGCATTCAGGCGGATACGGCGCTGAATATCAACGGCGGAAACTTTGATATCCGGACATGGAAGGGCTACAGCGTATGGAACGATACGCTTGCCAACGCGTACAGCTGCAAGGGCTTGAAGGCTTCCGGCGACCGTGCAGCGGAAGCAGGAATTGAACCTGCCATCAATATCACCGGCGGCACCTTTACCCTGAACACCGGCGACGACGCGCTGCATTCCGACGCCAACGCGACCGTCACAGGCGGAACCTTTACCATTCAGACAGGCGACGACGGTCTACATGCGGACACCTCTCTGACCATCGGTACGGAAAACGGCTATGAGCGCGATCCCGACATCACCATCAACACTTCCTATGAAGGTCTGGAAGGCGGCACGGTCTATATCTATTCCGGCCGTCAGTATGTTGTCGCGAGCGACGACGGCGTGAACGCGGCAGGCGGCAGCAGCAGCGGCACCGATCCCGGAGCAGGCGGCGGCAACACCTTCAATCCCGGCGGAGGTCCGGGCGGTCGTCCCGGCGGCGGTGGCGGCTTCAATCCGGGCGGCGGTTCATCTGCCGGGGGCAACTATAACATCTACATCTACGGCGGCGATCTGTACGTCAACTGCAACGGCGACGGTCTGGATTCCAACGGCGGACTGTATCTGTTAGGCGGCACGCAGGCGGTATTCAGCATGAAATCCGGCGGCGACAATTCCGCGATCGACGTGGACGGCACGGTTTCCATCCAGGGCGCTTCCGTATTCACCGCAGGCACTACCGGAATGGACGGTTCCGCGCAGTCGGGCTGGTTCGGCAGCAATCAGAAGTATTCCGCTGTCAGAACAAGTTATTCCGCCGGTACGATCATCAATGCCAAGGCAGGCAGCAGCGGCAGCGTTGTTTTCAGCTATTCGCTCCCGAAGAATGTCAACTATATCATGGCTTCTTATCCGTCAACCGTATCCTCTAATACACCGTCTATCGCGACCGCGACAAGCGTCACGGCATGCAAGGGCGGCTCATGGAGCCACAGTTGGAATGCCGGAACCGTATCCGGCAACGTCAAGACCTACACCTGCACCAAATGCGGCGAAACCGAAAGGCAAACGATCCCGGCGACGGTTACCGTTGACGTCTGCGACCATTCCGTGGATCAGGAAGCCGTTGCGGACGAGGGCTACACGATCACTTTCGCGGGCGACAGCGGCGTGAGCTCTGTCACCGTTTATAACACGCAGGATTACGCCGGCGCGAGCGAATCCGTCTCGGCGAACGGAACGACCGTTTCACGCAGCAGCGCGACAGGCGAGCCGGATTCCACCGGCGACGGTCAGGTGAATTTCACCGTTGTACTTGCAGACGGCTACGCGCTCGACAGCATTTCGGCGACTGCCGGAACCTATAAGAACATCAAGGGGCCGACCGACACCGGACTTGCCAACACCTACCGAATCACCAAGATCAGTGCGGACACCACCATCACCATCACCACCGTACAGTGCGAGCATGGCACTGTAGCCTCCGGCACAACGCCTTCGTGGAACTGGAGCGAGGACTATGGCAAGGCGACCTTGTCCTATACCTGCGCTGACTG
>CAMKSB010000156.1 GCA_946415335.1 uncultured Clostridia bacterium | reverse complement strand
GCGAAGCCGAGCAGCACCGAAAACAGGGTTTGCAGCGGTTTAACCCAGAGCACGCCGATACAGGCGACGAGCAGCACGAGCGGCAAAAAGCCGAACGACCAGTCGATGCCGAAGCCGGCAAAGGTGGGCGTAACGATGAACGCGTGCAGGGTATAGTAGCCGATGGCGATCGCCGAGAGCGTGATGGCGACAGCGCCCTTGCCTCTGGCGAACCAGAAGAGGAAGCCGACCGGGAACGCCAGCGCCGCGACGATCAGCCAGAACCAGACGTAAGGGAAGTCCGGCACATGCGAAAAGATCGCGCCGTAGAGGTAAACGCCCAGCAGCTTTCCGGCGAAGAAGGTCAGCGCGTTGATCGCAGCGCGCAGCGGCGTCCGGCTGAAAACTGCGATACACAGTCCGGCGAAAGCCCACGGAAACAGGTAGGTAAAGACGGCGTTGAGATGCAGCGGCTGCAGCCATTCGGGGAACTGTCCGTTTGTGAGCGTTCCGAGAAACTGCGTGAGCATCGCGCCGCCAAAGCCGCCGAGCAGACAGATAAACGTCGTCGCGAATTTCGTCGGCGTGGATTTGCCCTTGTGCGGTTCGCGTATTTTATGAAAAAATACCATGAAAAAGTATCCTTCCTTTCGAATGGTGATTTTGGAGAGTCCGGGCTACCCGGCTACATGTGATCCGGGCAGGAGATGTTGAACATCGTCAGCACGTTCTTGATGACGGACTTGACGCTGACGCAGAGCGCGAGTCTCGCCTGCATGAGCGATTCGTCCTCGCCCTTGACGCGGCAGGCGTTGTAGAACTTGTGGAAGAGCGTCGCAAGCTGCGCCACATAGCGCGTGATCTTGGTGGGATCGTAGTCCTTGGCGGCGCTGATGATCTCGCTGCCGTAGCCGGCGAGATGGGCGATCAGCTCCTTTTCCTCGGGAGCTGTCAGCAGGGCGAGCTCTTCGGCGGTGCAGCCGCGCGGCGTGATGCCGTCCTTTTCGAGCGCACGGAGAATGCTGCAGATACGCGCGTGGGCGTACTGGACGTAGTAGACCGGGTTCTGGTTATCCTGACTCACCGCGAGGTCGAGGTCAAAGTCCATCTGGGTGTTGGCTTCTCTGGTGTTGAACAGGAAACGCGCGCTGTCAACCGGCACTTCTTCGAGCAAGTCGCGGAGCTGGATCGCCTTGCCGGTGCGCTTGCTCATCTTGACCAGCTCGCCGTTGCGCATCAGCTTGACAAGCTGCATGAGCACGACGTGGAGCTTGTCTCCGTCACAGCCGATCGCGTCCATCGCGCCCTTCATGCGCATGACGTGACCGTGGTGATCGGCGCCCCAGACGTCGATCAGGGTCGTGAAGCCGCGGTCAAATTTGTTCTTGTGATAGGCGATGTCGGCGGCAAAATAGGTGGGATTGCCGTTCTGACGGATCAGCACATCGTCCTTTAATTCTAGGTTGTCGATATACTGCTGGCTCTTTCCTTCGGCGAGCAGCTTCTCGGTGAGGACTTCCTTGTTCTTGTACCAGACAGCGCCGTCGTTCTCGTAGGTGAGCCCTTTTTCGGTCAGCAGGTCGACCACCGCTTTGACAGCGCCGCTCTCGTGCAGCTCGCTCTCAAAAAACCACTTGTCGTAGACGATCTTGTAGGTCGCCATGTCCTCCTGCATGCGCTTGATGTTGCGCGGCAGGGCGTAATCGACCAGCGCCTTTTTGCGCTCGTCGGTGGAGACGTACAGCAGGCAGTCGCCGTTTTGGTCGGCGTATTCCTGCGCGAGTTCCGTGATGTCGGCGCCCTGATAGCCGTCCTCGGGGAATTCGATATCGTCGCGGTAAAGCTGTAAATAACGCGCTTCCAGAGAGTTGGCGAATTTTTCGATCTGGTTGCCGGCGTCGTTGACGTAGAATTCACGGTACGCCTGATAGCCCGCCTTGCTCAGCACCGCCGCCAGACAGTCGCCCAGAGCGCCGCCGCGCGCGTTGCCCATGTGCATGGGACCCGTCGGGTTGGCGGAGACGAATTCCACCATCACCTTTTCGCCCTTGCCGAAGTCAGACGAGCCGTAGCCCTCGGGATCGGAGAGGATCTCGCTCACGACCGCTGCGCCGAAGGCAGGGCTGAGGAAAAAGTTGATGAAGCCGGGACCTGCGGTCTCTACGCGCTCAAAGAGCGTGCCGCTGAGGTCGAGGTTGCCGGTGATCGCCTGCGCGATCTTGAACGGCGGCATACGGAACGCCTTGGCGCCCGCCATTGCCGCGTTGGTCGCGAAGTCGCCGTGACCGGTGTCGGCAGGTACTTCAATGATAAAATCGGGCAGCTCCGCTTGGGGAAGCTCGCCGTTGGTGATCGCCTTGTCGATCGCGGAGGTCACAGCGCTTTTGAGCTGCGCAACCGCCTTTGCATAAGTATCCATCTTTTCATTACCTCACTGTTCTTCAAAATGCTTTTCTTCCACCTTGACGGTGAACTTGTTTTCGCTGACAAGGTCGCTGTTGAAATCCAGCGTATAGCTGACCTTCAGCGTGCCGCCTTTTTTGCCGAGATTGCTTTCCAGCGTTTTGGTGAATACGCCGATGGAAAGGCTGCCGGCGACGGTCTCGTAAATGCACTGGTGCCGCCGGTCGCGTTCCAGCATGAGCCGCGAGCGCTGCGGACCGTTGCGGCTGATGGTCACCATGTTCTCGTCCACGCGGATCACGTTGTTATAGACCTTGTGCGGATTGTCCGGGTCGTATTCCTTGTAGCCGATGAAGCAGTGATCCTTTTTTCTCAGGTACTTGCCCTCGGTGATGACCTCTATTTTATCGTTCTCGCCGTCTACGCGCTGTTCGCCGATGATGGTGACGCGGTACGGGCAAAAATCCTTTTCGTCCTTTATCATAGTCTGTCCTCAGTATTGTTCAATGTCGATCTGGGTGACGGTGTGCTCCATATCCCTTCCCAGAAAAAGCTCGGCGACCGCCTTGAAGCCGTCCGGCGTATCGCTGACGTAAAATTCCGGCGACCGCGGCACGGGAGAGGGGTTGAGCAAGCCCTGTTCGCTGAGCACCTTGGCGGCATAGAGCGCCGTCTCCAGTCCGGAGTCGATCAGCGTCACGCCCTCGCCCATGTAGTCGGAGACCGCTTCTCTCAGCAGCGGAAAATGCGTGCAGCCCAAGATCAGGGTGTCTACGCCACTTTCCCTGAGCGGTTTTAGATATCGGGCGACGACCGCCTTGGTGATCTCGTCGTTGCGGTCGATGATACCGTTTTCCACCAGCGGCACAAAGAGCGGACAGGCGTGTTCAAACACCTGCACGCCGGGCATCAGCTTTTCGAGACGCAGCTTGTAGCTGTGGCTGCTCACGGTGGCGGCAGTGCCGATCACGCCGATCTTGCGGTTCTTCGTCACGCGCACGGCGGTGTAGGCGGTCGGATTCACCACGCCGGTATAGGGCACCGGCAAGGTCTCCCGGAGCAGATCGCCGGCAACCGAGCTGACGGTTCCGCAGGCGGCAACGATCATCTTGACGTTGTGCGTGCGCAGGAACGCCGTGTCCTGAACGGCATATTTGCGGATGGTATCGCGGCTGCGCGTGCCGTAGGGCACTCTGCCGGTGTCACCAAAGTAGACGATTTTTTCAGCCGGCAGCACACGGAGAAACTCCTTGACCGCGCTCAGACCGCCGAGACCGGAATCAAAAACGCCGATAGCGTCGCTGGACGACATACATATCCCTCTTTTACATTAATATACAACCTTTATCATACCACAAAA
>CAMKSB010000155.1 GCA_946415335.1 uncultured Clostridia bacterium | reverse complement strand
CAAAAAACGGCTTTATTTTTATTGAATAAAAAAATACGCAGATTTCCGTGATATTTTTACAGGAAAATGGTGTTTTTCTGTCACGTTTTGTTGCATGATGGGCAGAAAAATGTTATACTAATGAAGTATGATTTTATAAAAGAGTGAGATAAATGAAACTGACGAATATCGCGGGCTTCGATTCCGTCGACGCCTTTGTGGACGACAAGCTCCGGCGCTATAACGAATCGGACAAGAGCTTTCGTTCGCTGTTCTCCCTGATGTTCTCCGAGCAGGACAATATCCTCTGGGAGGAGAGCCGCGGCTACCGCGTGAGCAAGACCACCTACGCGCAGGCGCAGGAAAATGCGCTCAGGCGCGCGGCGGTACTGAAACAACAACTCCCCGGCACGGCTGAAAACGCCGTTGTCGGCATTTATATGGACAATTCGCTTGCATGGATCGAGATCTTCTGGGCGGTGCTCTGCTGCGGTTTTCGTCCGCTGCTGATGAACCTTCGCCTTGACAGCGAAACGCTGGAATACGCCCTGCGCGTGACGAATGCCGCGGCGGTGATCGCCGATTCCGGCAGCTTTTCCGTCAAAACGCTCGCGGCGGATTCCATCAAGCCCGGCGACGGGACGTATCAGGCGGAGCGCTTCGGCACGGAGATCATGGTGATGTCGTCCGGCACGTCGGCGCATGTCAAGATCTGCGCCTATACCGCCGAGGGCTTCTATCACCAGATCCGCGGAAGCTACAGCATTATCCGGCGCTGCGCACAGGTCAAAAAGCATTACGAGGGCGAGCTCAAGCTGCTGACCTTCCTGCCGTTCTACCATATTTTCGGTCTGGTCGCGGTGTACATCTGGTTCTCCTTCTTCTCGCGCACCCTCGTCCGGCTCAACGATATGCAGCCGCAGACGATCACCAACACCATCAAGCGCCACAAGGTGACGCATATTTTCGCGGTGCCGCTGTTCTGGGAAAAGGTCTATGAACAGGCGATGCGCACCATCCGCGACAGGGGAGACAAGACCTGGAACAAGTTCCAAAAGGGCATGTCCATCCGCCGCAAGCTGGGCGATTCTCCGCTTGGCGAGGCGTTCTCCAAAAAAGCCTTTGCCGAGGTACGCGAGGGCATGTTCGGCGAGAGCGTGCTGTTTATGATCACCGGCGGCAGCTGTATCGGCGAGCCGGTGCTCGAATTCTTCAACGCGATCGGCTACCGTCTGGCGGACGGCTACGGCATGAGCGAGATCGGCATCACCTCCGTGGAGCTCAGCGGCAAACTCAGCGTCCTGCGTTCCGGCTCGGTCGGAACCCCTATGGAGGGTGTGGAATACCGGATCGGCGACAGCGGCGAGCTGCTGGTTCGCGGCAAGGCGATGGCTGCCTATATCATCGAGGACGGCGAGGCGCACGACAACGCGGACTGGTTCAACACCCACGATCTGGCTTCCTTTGACGGCGGCTGTTACCGGATCCTCGGCAGGCAGGACGACCTGATCGTGTCGCCCTCCGGCGAAAACCTCAACCCCAACCTGATCGAAAGCCGCCTGACCGTTGATGGCATCCGCGGCGTTTGTCTGGTCGGAGAAAACCGCGGCGACAAGACCGTCCCGGCGCTGATCGTCTCCGTCAACCGCTATATCACGGGCGAACGGCTGAAAGCGATCGAGCAGGCGCTGCGTGAAAGACTCTCGAAAATGAACCTTTCAGGGCAGATCAACCGGCTTGTCTTTGTCGAGGACGCGCTGATGACCGACACGGAATTCAAGCTCAACCGCGCGAGGCTCTCCAAGGCGCTCGCCGACGGCACGCTGACGGAGGTCGTTCCCGACCGTGCGATGCAGGGCAGGGAGGACGACGAGATCGCCCGGAAGATCATCACCATGTTCGCCCTGACCTTGAACAAGCCGGAGGATGAGATCGGCTACGACGCGGATTTCTTCACCGAACTGGGCGGCACGAGCCTCGATTATTTTTCACTGATAGCCGGTATGCGCGACGAGTTCCGCGTCAGCTTTACCACCGGCGACATGACCATGAGCACCGTTCGCGCGCTGCATGATTATGTGATAGAAAAGACGGTTTAAATCATTTATGCTGATAGAATTTTTTAACGGTTTTGTCAAGGTGACGGGATGGCCGGCGCAAAAGCTGATCTTCCGCACCAAAATATATTACGAGGACAAACAGGCGCAGGGCAGGCATATCCGCGGCGGCGCGATGGTGGTGTCCAATCACACCTCGGTGTTCGACTACGCCGCCTATCTGTTTGTATTTTTCACCCGGACGCTGCGCGTGCAGATGGCGGAGGTGCTGTTTCAAAAGCAGCCGCTCGGCACGTTCCTCAAAATGATGGGCGGCATCTACGTCAACCGCGACACACATGATTTTTCCTTCATGCGCGAGAGCGAGGAGCTGCTGAACAAGGGCAAGGTCGTCGGCGTGTTTCCCGAGAGCCGGATCCCCAAGCCCGGCGAGGAAACGCCGCTGCCCTTCAAACCCAGCGCCGCCTGTATCGCGCTGGCGGCGCGCAAGCCGGTGATCCCGGTGGTGACGGACGGCAATTATTTCGGCAAAGGACGCGCCCATGTGCTCATCGGCAAGCCCATTGATCCGCGTGATTACGCCGATCCCGAACGCCCTGAAAAAGAAAACATCCAAGCGCTCACCGACGTGATGAGAGAGCGGATTATCGAATTGGAGAGGCTCCTTGATGAACGAGTCAACGCAAAAGCCTAAGCTGTTTTCCTTCAAAAATTTTTTTCATGATTTTGTCCGCGTCACCGGCGCTCCGGTGGCGCTGTGGTTCCGTCCGAAGCGGATCTACACCTGTGAAAAGGCGCGAAAGATCCCCAAGGGCGGCTTGCTGCTGATCGCCAACCACACCGATTTTGCCGATCCGGTCTATATGATGCTCGGCGTGTGGCAGCGGCGGCAGTATTTCCTCGTCAGCGAGGAACTGATGGACGGTCCCCACGGAAGGCTGTTCAAGGCGTGCCGGTGCATCCGTATCGACCGCGACAACCCCGGCGTTTCCACCTTCCGCGAGATCACCCAGCGGCTGAAAAGCGGCGAATGCGTCTCCATGTTTCCGGAGGGAAAGATCGCCGCGGACAGCACAAAACCCAGTCCCTTTAAATCCGGCGCGGTGCTGATGGCGATCCGCAGCGGCGTGCCGATCATCCCCATGTATATTGAAAAGAAAAAAAGCGCTTTCGGCAGATTGCGCATCGTGATAGGCGAGAGCGTGGACGTGCGCGCCATGTACGGCGAGCGTCCCACCTTTGCCCAGATCGACGCGGCGACCAAGCTGCTGTTCGAACGCGAGCAGAGCCTGAGCAGCCGTCTTGAAAATTAAGGAGGTTCAAAATGAACGCAAGAGAACGTTTCAGACCATACAACGACCCCGCAGAATTTGACAAGATCATCGAAATGGACGCCGTGACCGACATGTGGCGGCACTGCACGGAGCAGTACGCCGACCTTCCGGCGATCGTTTTTCAAAACGAAGCGCACACCTTCGCGCAGCTCGATCAGGACGCGGCGGATTTCCGCGCCGTTCTTGCCGGACAGGTAAAAGAAAATGCGCGCGTGGCGATCTTGGCGCGCAATTCCTATGATTTTGTACGCGCCTACCTCGCGACCGTCACCCTCGGCATGACGGCGGTGATCCTGCCGCCGCAGCTTGACAGCATGACCGTGATGGGCTGCTGTATGCTCTACGGCGTGAGCGCCCTTGTTTATGAACCGGCGCTTGCCGAAAAGACCGAGGCGGTCAAGGCAAAGCTGCCCCTTCCGCTGATCGATATCGCTTCCGTCAGCGGCAAAACCGAGCC
>CAMKSB010000154.1 GCA_946415335.1 uncultured Clostridia bacterium | reverse complement strand
AAACCTTGCCGGCGAGCGCTCTGCCCAGCCAGATATCCGCGATATCCATCGCCAGGAAGAGGCCGTTCTTTTCGCTGGACTTGACCAGCGCCTTTCTCGGAGAAAGGTAGGGGTCGGTCGCCATCAGCTGAACCGTCACCTTGTCGGCGATCTCGTTGCCGTTGACGGTCTTTTTGGATTTGATCTCCATTCTGATGACATACGGCTCCTCCATGTTGCCGTAGTAAATCTCGTCGCCGCAGCGAACCAGAGGTCTGCCCTTGTAGGTAGCGTACTCCTTCTTTTGTGCGTCAGCCACAAGCAATCATCCTTTCTGAGTTATACGTTGAGATAGGATTTTACCAGTGCTTCCAGCAAATCGTCGCGGTCGATCGCGCTGATGATGTTGCGCGCGTTGTTGTAGGTGGTGATGTAGGTCGGATCCTCGCTGAGAATATAGCCGACGATCTGATTGATCGGGTTGTAGCCCTTCTGACGCAGCGCGTCATAAACGATAGTCAAACCGGTTTTGATCTGATCGTCCTTTTCATCACCCAATGAGAAAATCATTGTCTTTTCTAACATACGGAAGCACCTCCTATGATTCTATTGTACTATTATACTATATAATCGGGCAAATTTCAAGGGTTATTTGCACAGTATTTACCGCAGATTGACGTCTATGTTCTTCAGGTTCTCGATGACGCGGTTCATGATCTCCTGTACCTCGTTCGAGGAAAGGGTTCTCTCGGCAGAGGAAAACTCAAAGCGGATGGTAATGCTGTGGAAATGATCGGTGTCGTAGGTGTCGACGATACGGGTGCTCTTGAGGATCTCGCCGCCTTCGTTCTCCCAGCACTTTTTGAGGTCGCGGAAGAATACGCCCGACGGAACGATCACACTGATGTCGTAATCCATCGGCGGGAACTTGGATGGCTCGTCGTAGCTGATGGAAGCGTTCTTCACGCCTGCAAAGGCGTCCATGTCGATCTCCGCAAAGACAATGTTGCTCTTCTTGTCGATCTTTCTGGAAACGACCGGATGAACAATACCGATCGTACCGATCTCCTTGCCGTCAAGCAGAACGGTGTTGAGGTTGACCGGGTGCTCGTAGCTGTGAGCAGGCTCGGCGGTCTGATAGTCAAGCGGCAGGTGCTTGAGGTCGTCGGCGATCACCGCGAGCATATCGCGCAGCTTGAAATAGAGGTCGCGGATCTCGGCGGTCTTGCTGTAGAGGGTGACGGCGAGTTTTTTGTGCTCAACGCAGAGGTTGTCGCTGTCTACACCGTCTACCACTCTGCCGATCTCAAAGATACCGAACTCCGTCGCGTAGCCGACGTTGGTCTTGACCTGACAAAGCTGGGTGGGGATCATGGTTCTGCGGATGGTCTCGATATTCGGGTTTGTCGCGTTGGCGAGCTTGATATTCTCCTCGACCGGGATGCCGAGCGCCTTCTGCTCGTCGGCATAAGCCCAGACGTAGGAATGAACCTCGTGCAGATCATAGCGCTTGACAAGGATATCCTTGATCTTGTCCTCGTTGCTCTTGACAACGTCCTCGCGGACAGGATAGAGCGGTGAGCGCGTGGTATTGATTTCAAAATTATCGTAACCGTAGATACGGGTGATCTCCTCGATGATATCCGCCTTCATGGTGACGTCCTTGGTGGCTCTCCACGAGGGAACCTTCACGTCGAAGTCGTCGCCGCTGAGGGTGACGGCAAAGCCGAGGCTTTCGAGCGTCTTGACGATGGTGTCGTTGCTGATCTCGATACCGGTGTAACGGTCGACGAACGCCTTGTCAAAGGTCAGGTCGACCTGCGGATAGTGATAGGCGTACTCGTCGGTCAGCGCGGAAACGACCTGAACGCCGCCGTCGTACTGCTGCAGAAGATAGAGGAAACGCGCGATCGCCGGGACGGTCATCTCGGGATCAAGGCTCTTTTCATAGCGCATGGAAGCGTCGGTACGATGCGCCAGACGGACGGTGGATTTGCGGATGGAAGCCGCGTCAAAGGTCGCGGATTCCAGCGTCAGGGTGGTGGTATCCTCGACGATCTCGGAATCGAGACCGCCCATGATACCGGCGATCGCCACAGGGGTGTCGTCGTTGCAGATCATGAGGGTGTTCTCGTCGATCTTTCTGTCCACGCCGTCAAGGGTTTTGAACACAAAGGGATTGTCGAAGCGCTTGATACGGATCTTGCCGACCTTGCGCGAATCGAAGGCGTGCATGGGCTGTC
Organism: uncultured Clostridia bacterium; assembly: GCA_946415335.1. Lineage (GTDB taxonomy): Bacteria > Bacillota > Clostridia > Oscillospirales > Acutalibacteraceae > Ruminococcoides. Next base: position 1,647 of record CAMKSB010000154.1, on the reverse strand, counting down.
CCATTTCGAGCATGAGGTAGTTGGTGAGATCGGCGAGGAAGTTGATGCCTCTCATGCCGCAGTAGAACAGGCGGATACGCATGTTGACCGGGCTGACGGAGCGCTTGATGTTCTCGACCTGCAGGCAGGAATAGCGCTGGCACAGCGGATCCTCGATCTTCATGTCGACCTTCTGCAGCTCGTTGTAGGCTTCCAGATCGGCGGTATCCAGCGGCTTGAGCGGTCTGCCGGTCAATGCGGCAAACTCGCGCGCGATACCGTAGTGACCCCAAAGGTCGGGGCGGTTGGTGAGGGACTTGTTATCGACCTCAAAGATGATGTCGTCGATCTCGTAGACATCCTTCAGATCGGTACCGTTGGCAACGTCGTCGGTGATCTCCATGATACCAGAGTTGTCGTCGCTGATGCCGATCTCCGCTTCGGAGCAGCACATGCCGTAGGACATGAAGCCGGCAAGCGGTCTGGGCGCGATCTCGATCTCACCGATCTTGGCGCCGACCTTGGCAAAGGCGGTTTTCATGCCGACGCGCACGTTGGGAGCGCCGCAGACAACGTCGGTCAGCTCCGCTTCACCGGCGTCCACCTTCAAAAGATGGAGCTTTTTGGAATCGGGATGCGGCTCGACGGACTTGATCTCCGCGACGACGATGCCGCTGATATCAGAGCCCTTGAAGAAGATCTCGTTCTCGACCTCGGCGGTCGCGAGAGAAAATTTGTGAATATAGTCTACCTTGTCCAGACCGGTGAAATCCACGTAGTCTGAGATCCAGTTCATTGATAAAAACATTGATACTCTCCCCCTTCTTAATTCTCGTCGTCGGTGAACTGCGACAGCGATTTGAGGTTGCCGCTGTTGAGGTCGCGGATATCCTTGACGCCGTACTTCATCATCGCCAGACGGGTCAGACCGAGACCGAACGCGAAGCCGGTGTACTGATCGGGATCGATGCCGCCTTCGCGGAGGACGTTGGGATGGATCATGCCGCAGGGACAAAGCTCCAGCCAGCCGCTGTGCTTGCAGGAAGGACAGCCGGCGCCGCCGCAGATCTCGCAGTTGATATCCAGCTCAAAGCCGGGTTCTACGAACGGGAAGAAGCCGGGACGCAGGCGCACCTTGATATCGCGCTGGAAAACCTCGGAGAGCATGGTCTTCATGAAGTAGATGAGGTTGGAGATGGAGATGTCCTTGTCCACCATCATGCCTTCCATCTGGAAGAAGGTGTTTTCGTGGCAGGCGTCGGTCGCCTCGTTGCGGAAGCAGCGTCCGGGGAAGATCGCCTTGATCGGCACGCCGTTCTCAATCAGGTTCTTGCCGTATTTTCTGAGGATCGCGTTCTGCGCCGCGGATGTCTGGGATTTGAGCAGCTGACCGTTTTCGAGATAGTAGGTGTCCTGCATATCTCTCGCCGGGTGGTGCTTCGGGATGTTGACCGACTCAAAGCACTCGTAGTCGGTGACGACCTCGGGGTAATCCTCCACGGTGAAGCCCATGGAACGGAATACCGCCTCGCACTGGCGCTGGGAGAGCGTGATCGGATGATAGGAACCGCGATCGAGTTCCGGCGGCGTGGTAACGTCAAACACCGGCATCAGGCTGATTTCCGCTTCGATCGCCTTTTCGTTGAGTTCGTTGACCTTCGCTTCGAT
>CAMKSB010000153.1 GCA_946415335.1 uncultured Clostridia bacterium | reverse complement strand
AGGAGGTGGCAAATATGCCGCGTATGCCAAAGTATCTCAAGAATGACTGGGCAATCTTTCTTGACGACAGAGGCCGCAGAGCCTACAACAAGCTGTGCCGCAGATGCGAGCACAACTGCAAGCAGAGCTTTCGCGCCACAATCATCCAATGCCCGGACTATCTATCCAAAAGGAGGAAAAAATCATGAAACCGAACACAAACTACACACAGCCTGAGCCCGAACTCGAGCTCATCAAGGCAAGCGAGATCACGCCCACAGAGGTGGAGTGGCTATGGTATCCGTACATTCCTTTCGGAAAAGTAACCATCCTCGAAGGTGATCCCGGCGACGGAAAGAGCAAGCTGCTCTTGGCGCTCAGCGCCATCCTCACGAAGGGAGCGCCGCTCCCCTTTGTCGGCGAAGAGGAGGTTCACGAGCCGATGACGGTCATCTATCAGACGACGGAGGACGCCGCAGACGATACCGTTGTCCCACGCTTCATCGCGTCGAACGGCGACAGAAACAACCTCATTTTCATCAGCGAGGACAAGAAGCATCTGACCTTCGGCGACAGCCGACTGGCGCAGGCGATCAAGCAGACGGGCGCGAAGCTCTTGATTCTCGATCCCCTCAGCTCGTACATCGGCGAGGATTGTTCGCTCAATGCTGCCAACGAAATGCGAACGGAATTCAATCACCTGATCGAGACCGCGCGTGAGGAACACTGCGCCGTCGTAGTGGTGCATCACATGAACAAGAACGCGACGACGCCGCTGAACCGCACGAACGGCAGTGTCGATATCGCAGGCGCTGCACGCAGTATTCTGGCGGTGACACGCACGCCGAACAAGGCAAATCCGCAGGAGAGAGTCATGGTTCAGGTGAAGTCGAATCTTGCGCCGACCGGCTCGGCGATCCTGTTTGAGGTTGCCGAACAGGGTGTGGATTTCATCGACGAAGTGGAGATGACAGCGGACGAAGCGTTCTCTGCAATCGCTCCGAAAATGGGGCGTCCGAGTGAGAAATCCGACGCCGCGACAGACTTTATTCTGAGCCTGCTTCGCGGCGGAAAGCAGCCTGCGACAGAATGCGAACAGCAGTTAAAAGCGGCGGGATTCAAGAAATCGACGATTAAAAAGGCAAAGCGAAACGCGGGCGTTTCATCTGTCAAAGAGGGCTTCACTTGGTACTGGATTCTTGAGGAAAACGTGTCCGATCAACCGATCTTCACTGCCGATGACGATCTGCCGTTTGAGTGAAAGAGCCATGAAGGATTCTGTTTTTCAGGGACATAATCAGCGTGTAAGGCGCGGGGTTCCTGTGCCGCTCACAAGCGGTGCAGGAGCGTCTTACACTGTAGCGAGCATAGGCTTTGTACATACAAAGCCGGCGGGTGTATCCCGAAAGGGGAAAATCCCCTGTCACCCCTATTTCAAATCAAGGAGGAATTACCATGCAAAGAAAACTGAGAATCAATCTTCGCGTCAGCGAGGATGAGATGAAGGTCCTGTTGCACTCGGCGAAGCGCGCAGGGCTTTCTTTATCGGCGTATCTGCGTCAGGTCGGTTGCAGTCAGCCGATCAAAAAGAAACCGTGCAAGGCTCTCAAAGACTGTTTCCGAATGGTCGGTGAGCTGAGGCAAAACTTTCGTTGGGCAAGCGCCGCGTCAATGGATCGGGCGCTCGCGGATTTACAGGATAGATTGCTCGATGCGTATCACGAGGAGGCAGAAGATGGGAACAACAAAAATCTGGGCGATTAAGGACAGCCTGTCGCGCGTACTGGACTATGCCGCCAATCCGCATAAGACCATCTATTCCGATCTGCGAAACGTCTTGCATTATGCAGGTGATGAAGAAAAAACCGGCGGCGCGGAAAAAGCGTGCTTTGTCACCGGCGTCAACTGCTCTGCCGTTACCGCGTTTGACGAAATGCGTTCCGTGCAGGAGCGGTTCGGCAAGACAACAGGCAATGTCGCCTACCATGCTTACCAGAGCTTCAAGACCGATGAGGTTACGCCCGAGCTGTGTCATCAGATCGGCGTGGAGCTGGCAAGAAAAATGTGGGGCGACGGGTATCAGGTACTCGTCGCCACCCACTTCAATACGGGCACCTATCACAATCACTTTGTCGTAAACGCCGTGAATATGTGGGACGGCAAAAAGTTCAACTGCAACGAGGGCGCGTATTGGAAGTTCCGAGCGCTGTCGGATGAGCTGTGCGCCGAACATCGACTGACGATCATCAAGAACCCGCAGGGCAAAACGCCGCGCAGTATTTACTTTGCCGAGAAGCGCGGCGATCCGACAACCTTCAACCTCATGCGTGAGGCAATCGACTATGCGATCACCCGTTCACGCGGCTTCGATGACTTCAAGCGCATCATGTGCGCTCAAGGGTATTTCATCGACCTGAATCCAAACCGCAAATACTGGACGATCCGATCGGAGAACAGCAAAAAGGCGGTCAGGATGTATCGTCTCGGCGAGAGCTACTCCAACGATTCTATCAAGCGGCGGATCTATGAACAGGGCTTTGACACTTGGCAGCGCAACGCCGACTATACACACAGCCGCGTTACGCTGCGCGACTATCGTCCGCCGAGGCGGCGATTTCTCGGCAGCTTCAAGCAGACAAAGAAGCGCACGGGTCTGGTCGCCCTGTACATGCACTACTGCTATCTGCTCGGATATTATCCGAAGAACCGTCGGTACCAACCGCTCTCGCCCGAAATGAAGGAGGCGTGGCGGCATCTGGATCGGCTGTCGGATCAAGTGCGGCTGGTATCGCACAAGGGCCTGACCACGATCGAAGATGTCCATAGCTTCATCTCCGAGACCGATCAATCGATTCAGGATATTTCTGCTGATCGACAGAAGATATACAACAAACTGCGCCGCTGTCATAACGATGATCGGCGCTCGGAGCTGTTGCACCGGCGCGACGACTGCACGGCAGCTCTGACCAATCTGCGCAAGGAGAAAAAGATCGCCCTCACGATCCTCGAGGACAATCCGACCGTCAAACAAAACATCCGCATCGAAACACAGATGCGGAACGAAGCATATGGCTTACAGCAGAAGCAGAGGCATGCTTTCAGAAGCCATGGAAGGTGAGCATCATGAGTTGTTATCCCGACGAGACAGTCAACATATTGACCTCTTGACCACATTGAAATACCGCCGCCTTCTCACAGAGAAAGCGGCGGTTATTCTATCAAGATCACCTTTTTCGGTATGCCCATGTTCTCCCGCTGCGGAAACGAACAAGCATGATATTATGCCACTTCATCTATCAAAAATTAATTCATCTATCAAATTATTGAATAAAACTGATAGATGAAGGCAAAGAAAGAATCGGTGGGGATAGATCATCATATTCTATAAAAATCGGCACTTTGATTTGTGCAGGGTAAATAAATTTGAAAGAATTCAAAATTCACCCTTTTATTTTGGCCTTTCCCGTGTCCGTATATTAGAGAGGCTTTTTTAGATATCTCTTCAAAACCACCCCTACAAAATCCGGATTTTTCTGCATATAGTGAAAGAATTTTATCTCGGTGGGTACCGTTTCGAGTTCTGCCGTGACCGTATTATAGAGGACTGACTTGATCGATTCATCTTGCACAAAAACATGACGCAACTTTTGTGCAGGGTTACAAAATCAAAAAAGTTTTCTTCCACTACCCTAATTTTCGGGGTCTCCCGTGACCGTATTATAGAGAGTCTTATTATTTCTTTAAACTACCCCCACAAAACCCGAATTTTTGTCCGTATAGTGAAGGAATCTTTCAGAAGCATTGATTCAAACCCTGACATTCTGATCTTTTGTGAGGAAACATATAGAGAGCTATAGTTTCAACAAAAAAATTTGAAAAAGATTTCGGCAGTTCCTCAA
>CAMKSB010000152.1 GCA_946415335.1 uncultured Clostridia bacterium | reverse complement strand
GCTTCAACGCGGCGGCGGCGCTGGTCGACCTGATCGCCAACGCCTACGAGGTATATGAGATCGGCGCTCTCAGCTCCTTTATCGACTACGCCGTGAACTGCGAGACGAACGGCAGGTCGCTCGGACTCAAAATGAACGACGCGGTGTCCGGCAATCTCACCGTCAACCTCGGCGTCGTCCGCATCGACGACAACAAGGCTTGGGCGCGTTTTGATATCCGCTATCCCGTGACCGTCAGCGGCGAATACGTCCTGCGCCAGTTCCGAACGGTAGCGGAACACAGCGGACTGACCGTCAAGCTGCTGGGCGACGTAAAACCCTTATATATGGAAAAGGATTCCGAGCTGATCCGTCTGCTCTCCGAATCTTACAGCGCCGTGACAGGCGAGGAAGCGCCGCTTTACACCACCGGCGGGGGCACTTATGCCCGTCAGCTGGGCGGCAGAGGCGTTGCCTTCGGCCCGAACTTCCCGGACGACGACGTTCACATGCACGACGCCGACGAGGGCGTTGACAAAGAGAATTTCCTCAAACACATGCAGATCTGTTTTGAGGCGATGTACCGACTGTACACAATGGAGTAATGCCATGAAAAGAGAAAGAATAGTCAAACAACAGGCGAGAGAAGCGCTTCGCGGCAATTTTTCCATCCTGATCGCCGGCTTTTCGGCGCTGGTGGTGGCGTATCTGACGGTGGTGTATCTTGCCTACGTGATCGAGATCCCCGCCGGTGTGGTCGACGTCGAATCCGAGGAAGTCATCGACAGTATGCGGCTGTTCGACACGCTGGTGACGCTGGGACAGAGTATTCTGTTCGCCGTGCTGTCGCCGCTTTTGAACGGCTGGCTGCATACCGCCGCGAGAGCCGTGATCTCCGGCAAGAGCGAGATCACCGATATGCTCTATTACTTTGGGAGCGCCGTGCGCTATTTCAAAACGGTGGTGCTCAATCTGTCGCTCTGCGTGCTCGCCGCCGCATTGATCACCCCGCTGGGGGTGGTGAAGAGCGTCTTCTTCAACGACGATTTCGGCGGCGTGATCATGTCAATCGTCATGATCGTATGGGGCTTGTTCGTCTATATGATCCTCGTCCACTATCCGCTGTTCCTCTATGCCGTCGACGACGGCAAGCCGGTCTGGCGCTATGCGATCGGTTTGATCGGCTTTTCCTTCCGTCACTTCGGCGACCTGCTGCGCCTGTTGTTCAGTATGCTCGGTTGGATCGCGCTCTGCTTCTTTGTGGTGCCGGTGATCTATGTCGCGCCCTATCTGATCACTGCCTGCGCCAATTCCGCGCGCTGGCTGGCGATCATCGAAGGAATGAACGCGCTGCCTGCCCCCGCGGCTGCTCTTAACGGGAATGATAGCTTATGATTGTATCGTTATGTATGATCGCCTACAACGAAGCGGAGGCGATCCAGGGACTGTTCAGCGATATCGGGCTGCAGGAGTACCCTCACGAAAAAATTGAGATCGTCTTTGTGGACAGCATGTCCACCGACGCGACCTACGCGCGTATGCAGGAATTCAAGGAAACGGACTACGGCTTTCTGGACGTGAAGATCGTCCAGTGTCCCAAGAAGAATCAGGCGACCTCGTGGAACGCCGCTTTGAGCACCGCGACGGGCGATGTGATCATCCGCGTGGACGCCCATGCCCGAATCCCGCGCAATTTTGTGTCGCGCAACGTCTATAATTTGAAACAGGGCGAGAACGTGGTCGGCGGCGGCAGACCGAACATCAGCTCGGACGTCAGCTCCTGGAAGCTCACGCTGCTGGCGGCGGAGGATTCCCTGTTCGGCAGCTCCGTGGCGGCGTACCGCCGTCCGGCTACCCAGAAGGAATACATGGACAGCCTGTTTCACGCCGCCTACCGCCGCAAGGTCATCGCGACCGTCGGCGGCTTCAACGAGGATCTGGGCAGAACCGAGGACAACGAGTTCCACTACCGCATCCGCATGGCAGGCTTCAAGATGTGCTGCTGCCCGGACATCATCTCCTATCAGCATTCGCGCAACACGCTCGGCCACATGATCCGGCAAAAATACGCCAACGGCAAGTGGATCGGGCTGACAGTCTCCGTATGCAGGGGCTGCCTGTCGTATTTTCACTTTGCGCCCTTCCTCTTTGTGATGATGCTGCTCGCGCTGAGCATCGTCGCGGCGATGGGCTATCCGCTGCTGCTCTATATCCTCCTGCTGGTTTACGGCATGTTCGACGCGGTGAACACCGTCGGCTGCTTTACGATGAAAAACGTGCAGCCGCAGTTCTTCCTGCTGCCGCTGATCTTTCCGCTGCTCCATGTCGCCTACGGCGTCGGCACACTGGTAGGATTGCTTCAGATCCCCTTCTGGAAGCGCAAGATCCGCGACAGTCATGCCGCCGAGCATATCGAAGAGGTACGCCGCAAGGTGATCGAGAACACAAGAAACAAATCGAGACTATAAGTTATGGATAAAGTAAATCTTACTCCGGAACTGCTGCGCGAACTGCAGCTCAAACAGCTGGATATGCTGGTGTATTTCAAGGAATTCTGCGAAAGAAACCACCTCACCTTCTATCTCATCGGCGGCGGCTTGATCGGCGCGCTGAGAGAGGGCGGCTTTGTGCCGTGGGACGACGACGTGGACGTGATGCTGCCGCGCGAGGACTACGAAAAGCTCCCGAAGCTCTGGAAGGAACAGCACGCCGACGGCAGGTTCCGCCTGCTCAAAACCGACGACGAGGTGTTCACCGGCAATATTTTCATTACCATCACCGACACCAACTACACCATGGTCAAGACCAACCAAGTGGATATCGACATTCCTCACGGACTGGTGCTCGACGTGTTTCCGCTGGACGTGGCGCCCGACGGCCGCTTCGCCCGGAAAATGCAGCTGGTGTGGACGATGCTCTATTCGCTCTTTCTGGCGCAGGTCGTGCCGGAAAATCACGGCGGCGTCCTCAGCTTCGGCAGCAAGGTGCTGCTGGGGATCTTCCGCGGCGAGAAGATACGCCGCAGGATCTGGCGCTTTTGCGAGCGCAAAATGACAAAATACAAGCTCAGCGAGAACAAATGCGTGACGGAGCTGTGCTCGGGTCCCTACTGGATGAAGTTCGAGTACCCCAAGCATATCTACGAGGGCGTTGCGCACGTCACTTTTGAGGGGATCGAACTGCCCTGCATGTCGGGCTACGACGAGTACCTCACGCGCGTGTTCGGCGACTACATGCAGCGACCGCCCAAGGACAAGCAGAAGCCGCATCACGACATCGCCTATCTGGATCTGAACACCCCCTGCGAGGTATACGACAATGCGCACCGAATGGAACACTGAGACCTACGCGGATTTTCTGTGCGAGCTGCGGTCACATGCCGACAGCGGCTACCGCGATTTTCAGGTCAAGCTCACGCCCGGTCTGGACAAGTCCCGGATGCTCGGCGTGCGGATGCCGGTGCTGCGCAGTCTCGGCAAGGAGCTTTCAAAGGGCGATCCGCGCGGATTTTTGAAGGTCTGCGGCGATGATTACTACGAGGAAGCCATGCTCCGCGGCATCGTGACCGGACTGGTCAAGCCGGAGAGCTATGAGGAATTCCTCGCGCTGGCGGACGGTTTTCTGCCCTACGTCACCAACTGGGCGCTCTGCGACTGCTTTTGCGCCGGGCTGAAATACGTGAAGAAGTGCCGCGAGCCGTTTTTTGAACATTTGGAAAGCCTTCTTTCCGGCGGCGACTGGCAGAAGCGCGTGGCGCTGGTGCTCATGCTCGACTATTATCTCGACGAGGGGTACATCGACCGCGTGCTCGCGCGTGTGGACGCGATCCGTTCCGAAACGTACTACGTCAGCATGGCGCAGGCGTGGCTGGTCGCGACGGCGCTGGCAAAATGCCCGGAACAAAC
>CAMKSB010000151.1 GCA_946415335.1 uncultured Clostridia bacterium | reverse complement strand
GAAAGGATTTCAAAAATTTCCATCAAGCCGTTTTTATTGATTACAGAAATCGGCAATGTGTACATGGGAGCCACCTCTTAAAATATGAATCATTATTCGTTTCAGTACACGTATATTTTATCACCCTTTCGGCAATTAATCAATAAATAATTACAAATAATTACAAAATCCACGATTTCAATAAAAAGGAAAAAACATAATGATGAATTTTAATATACTTACACTCGGGTGCAAAGTCAACCAGTATGAGTCGCAGGCGATGCGCGAGGAGCTGCTTCGGCACGGCTATCTGGAGTCCGAAAACCGGGAAAAAGCCGATATTACCATCATTAACAGCTGTACCGTGACCTCGGTGAGCGACGCGAAGAACCGCAAGCTCATCAGCCGCGTCCGCAGGGCAAATCCGGACGGTATTATTATTCTGACCGGCTGCATGCCGCAGGCGTTCCCGGAGGAGATGAAGAGCTTCACTTCCTGCGATATCATCCTCGGCAACAAGGAGAGAGCTGCGCTGATACCGACCTTGGAGCAGTTCCTCACCAACCGCCGGAGCGTGCTGAGTATACCGGAACATGTGAATAAATATGCATCATTTGAGCCGATGACCGTCACCTCCTTCAACGAGCATACGCGCGCTTTCCTCAAAATCGAGGACGGCTGCAACCGCTTTTGCTCCTACTGCATCATTCCTTACGCCAGGGGAAGGGTGCGCTCCAAGCCGCTTGACGATCTGAAAAAAGAGATCGAAGGACTGGCGGCGAACGGCTACCGCGAGGTGGTGCTGGTCGGCATCAATCTCTCCGCCTACGGTCAGGGAGAGGACTTCGACCTTGCCGACGCGGTGGAAGCCGCCTGCGCCGTCGAGGGGATCGACCGCGTCCGCCTCGGTTCTTTGGAGCCGGAGCAGATGACGGAGCCGCTTGTCAAACGCCTTGCCGCTCAGGAAAAATTCTGTCCGCAGTTCCATCTTTCCCTGCAGAGCGGCTGTGACAAAACCCTCAAAGACATGAACCGCCACTACGACAGCGCCGAATACGCCGCCATCGTCGACCGGCTCCGTGCCGCCTTTGACAACGCCGCCATGACGACCGACGTGATGGTCGGCTTTGCCGGAGAGACTGAGGAGGATTTCAACGCTTCTCTGGATTTCGTCCGCGATATCGGCTTTGCCAAGGTTCACGTCTTTCCGTATTCTCAGCGCAAGGGAACCAAGGCTGCCGACGCGCCGGATCAGGTCAGTCCTGCCGAAAAGGACAGACGCGCCAAGATCATGGGCGATATGGTCGAGCAGCGCCGCCGCGAATTCCTGCAAACCCAGCTCGGCAGGGAAGAAGCGGTGCTCTTTGAGCGCCTGCGGCACGGCTACCTCGAGGGCTACACCAAGAATTACACGCCGGTTCACGTCATCTCCGACGACGCGTCGCTCTGCGGCACGATCCGCACGGTCAGACTCACCGAATTGGGCGACGACTGCTGCATGGGCGTTTTGCTATGATTTAATATGATCAAAGCACTGTTTCATTCCGTCAGCCGACAGAATCGTAGGGGACGGCTTCCCAGACGTCCCGTTTTGCCTGACGTTTGATGCAGCGGGACGTCAGGGATGCCGTCCCCTACGGAAGGCGATAATAAATTCATCAGTGTTTACCTAACATATCCGTCAGATGCTTGATTTCCGCGGCTTTTTCCTCGTCGGCAAGCGAGGAATAGCTGTATAACAGCATGCCGTCCACTTTTTGATTCTTTTTAAGAATATTAAATTCCTCCGCGAGGATATCCTCGCGGTCGAGCCAGGTGCCTTCATCCGCGTCGGTCTGCGCCTTGTAACCGGCTAAACCGATATAGAGCTTCACGTCTTTCGCGCGGTCAAGCGCGCACCAGCTTTCCAGCGCTTCCTCAAATCCCAGCGACGGATTGTCCGGACTGAAGTACAGCTGCGGACAGAGGTAATCCGCGAAGCCGTGAACGCCGCACCAGCTCACCACATCCGCTGACAGACTCTCGTTGTTGCCGAGATTCCCCTGCGGCGAAATGCCGAACACCACCTGCTTGCCGCTGCTGTGTACCAGCATGTAGATTTCCGAGAGCAGGATATTCACGTTCAGTTCGCGCCAGTCGGCGCGGTTCATCTTCGTCGGAATGTCCGTCTGCAAGTAGGCTTCATACGCCGCATTGTCCAAGTCCCCGATATCCGGCGGATAAAAGTAATCGTCAAACTGGATCCCGGCGACGTCGTAGCGTTCCACGATCTCTCGAACGCCGTTTTCGATCAGCTTTCGGGCATTTTCGTTGCTTGGGTCGAGGATAACGCCGCTCTCCGTCTCAATGCACCATTCCGGGTGCTGACGGAAGGGATTGCTCTCGCTGAGCGCTTCCGGCACGTTGTCGGCGGTCACGCGGTAGGGGTTGAGCCAAGCGTGAATGGCAAGTCCGAGCCGTTTGCCGGTCTCGCACATGATCGCCAGCGCGTCATAGCCGGATTCATCCCCTTGCTTTCCGCTGAGCACATGCGAAGCCGGAAAGTACGCCGAATCGTACAGCGCGTCGCAGAACGGCCGGACCTGCACGATCAGCGCGTTGAAGCCGGCGTTTTTGGCGACGGCGGCGATCCGCTCGAATTTTTCGCGGAACGCCTGTTCGCTCTTGTCCGTCTCATATTCCATGCTCAGCTCCATGTACGTCACCCATACGCCGCGCATCTCCGCCGCCGCTTCATCGGCAGTCGCCTTGGACGGCTCGGCAGCAGGCGGCTGCGGCTTCGGGATCGTACTGAGCGCCACGATCAGCCCCAGCAGGCAGGCGCTGAGCAACAACGGAATCCATCGTTTTATTTTCACATTCATCATCCCCGGAGTTTTTGCTATGATTTATCTTGCTATTTATCTGGCTGTCATCAGCCTGGTTGCCATTATCATGACGGTCAGCGACAAGCGCCGCGCGAGACAACACCGCTGGCGTATCAGCGAAGCCGCTTTGCTGCTGGTTTCAGCGCTCGGCGGCAGCGTCGCCATGCTGCTGACCATGCTGCTGATACACCACAAGACCAAACACCTCAAATTCATGCTGGGCATCCCGCTCATCATCGTCGCGCAGATCGCGCTGGCGCTGGTGTTCTGGAGGGTGTTCCATGGCTGAGGTACTGCGCTTCACGGTGCCGCCGGACTGCGGCGGTATGAACGCCAAATGGTTTCTGAAAAGCCGCTGCGGGCTTTCTACCAGAATGATAACACGTCTCAAGCGTGAAAAAGACGGAATTATGATGAACGGAAAAATTTTGCGCACCGTCGACCCGGTCGAAGCCGGCGCGGAATTGCTGATCCATCTGCCGCAGGAGGAGAACTCCTTTTTGGAGCCGGTGGAGGGAGAACTGGACATTCTGTTTGAGGACAGTCACCTCCTGGTGATCAATAAGCCGCCCTTCATGCCGGTTCATCCGGTCAAGCAGCACCGCACCGATACGCTCGCCAACCGCGTCGCCTGGTACGCGGCGCAAAAGGGCGAACCGTTCATTTTCCGGGCGCACAACCGCCTTGACCGCAACACCTCCGGGCTGGTGCTGCTGGCTAAGGACAAGTTCACCGTCAACGCCCTCAAAGGACAGGTTCACAAGGTCTATTTTGCGCTGGTTCACGGCAAAATGGAAGGCAGCGGCACGGTCAGCGCGCCGATCGGACTCCACGACGATTCCAAGATCGTCCGTCACGTCGTCAGCGAAGGCAGCCCTGCCGTTACGCATTATGAGGTTCTTTATTCCGCAAAAGAAATATCGTTCCTGCGATTGGTGCTCGAAACCGGCAAAACCCACCAGATCCGCTGCCACATGCGTCATCTTGGGCATCCCCTGCTCGGCGATGATCTCTACGGCGGCAGCACGGAGCTGATCAACCGTCAGGCGCTTCACTGCGGAGAAATGACCTTCA